>JBEKCX010000629.1:0-20118 GCA_050014655.1 Occallatibacter sp.
TGTCGGCGCGCCGGCGAAGAGTTGAGCAACGTCGATTGCTGCCCAGTCGAGTCCCAAATTGCAATGAACGTGAGCGAGCAGATCCCCGTCTGGCCCCCATACGGCGGCCTCGGTCCATCTCTCTTTGTCTATGTACTCTGTGGCCACAAAAGGACCAGTTATTTTCGCGCTCATTTTTATTTCCCTTCGCGTTGCATCCTCTGGAATATGACAATTTCTGCCTTTTTAGCTTGCCATGCTTCCCCATCCTCGGGTGTCCCTTCGCCGCGCTGCAATCGGCTTGGAATCAACGCGAAGTAGTGGCACGCGCTCTGTCCCCATAACCCCGCAACTCTGCGCGTCGCGCCAGATACTGTCTTCGTGCCTTCCAATGGCGATTTGGTGACCCTTATAACTCAGTTCAAACGGAAATTCGCTCTGCTCCGAGAAATTCCGGTTCGGCTTAATCTCCACGCCTGGCCTGGCAATCAGAATCAATTCGCGAGCAGTGAGCCTTGACATTTGTTGCATCCCAATCAGGGTCAGTTTCAACTTCATCCACCTCCATCGTTGTTCCGAAGGAGGCGGCGCGCCTATTCACTGAAAGGAATGTGGGGGCCGTGCGTTGAGAACTAAACTAACGGCCAAGCCCATGAAATCAGAACAGTGGCACTAGTATAGTCCTCACTTAACCATTTAGGTGTGAACGCGGTCACACCTAAATGGCATTTGGTGATCGGTGGATTATTCGACGATTGCCGGTTTGTCAGACCAAAGTACGGCTTGCTCGACGGATCGCTGCTCAAAAGTGAGGTCGGCGACTCTGCGGCGCCAACTCAAGACGCTCCGTTCGGCGCGCTTCAACTTCTTCTCAGCATCCTGCAACTTCCGCTTTGCTCGAGCGAGCTTGCGGGACTGAACTGACATCTCATTCCTCCTCGCGTCGAGCCGACGCTGCCATCTCATTATTCTCCACCCGCACATGAATCTGGCTACGCTTATCGGGTACGACCTTGGACGCCAGTGGTTGGCCGACTGTGCCGCGTGCCTTTGCGCGGATCAGCTTGAATCGGTCGAAAAGCTTGCGGCTCCTCATCTTGGACTCCAATCGGGCGGGGTTCTGTGATGAGGTGGCCACGCTTTTAGACTACGTGACCACCCTATTTTTGTGGTGGTTGGAGCAATCACTTTTTGAGCAGGTCATGCTGAGAATTGAAGCGAGCCAGCACTAAAACCTGGTTCGACTCCAACACGATTCATCGCGATCTTCTCCGCTTGGCAGCGAAGCATTGCACTCTCCAGGTAGGCGTGGGAGCGATCTGATGCAATTGCCTTGCGGCCCAACTTCATCGCCTCCACAGCCACCGTGCCGCTTCCGCACATCGGGTCGTACACCACGTCACCGGGATCGGTGGCGAGTTGTATCCCAAAGCGCGCAACCGCAGCAGGCAGGATAGCCGGGTGGGGCACTTGGCCAGCAGCGCGCACAGCCTTGCGATAACGCACTTCCTCGGCCCCGCATGGCGTCGCCACAATGAGAGACGGCGGGATGCTTCCGCCACGGTCCTGAAAGCTGCCAAAGCCAAAGGAGAAGCCAGACGGTCGCGGCGCGAGACGTGGCTTTGCAATCGAGCGCAGACCACCTGGGGTGTACTGGCGGAGCACGTTGCGATTGTTTCCGTACGCATTCGGATTTGGACTGAGCCAAAGCAGCGGCTCAACTGATGGCGTCACGCGCAGTCGTTGGATACCCACCCATTGAAGCGGCGGCATCTTGGTTGGACTGTGCCAGTAGAGGTGCTGGAGGAGGTGAATCCCAAGCTCGTCCTCCAACTTGATGAGAAGTCGCTCGATGTGCAACTGCTGCGAAGCGGAGCCCTCCTTGAAACCGTGTCCTATGTTGAACAGAAATGACCCATCGGGCGTCAAAAGCGGGAGCCACATCTCAAAGAGTCGCGTTAACCAATCGACATAGAGATACGGCGGAACATTGCCGTAAGCCTTGGGGCATAACAGTGGGTAGGGTGGCGACGAGATTATGCATTGAATCGACCCTTTTTCGATCATTCCAACTGCATCTTCGGCATTGGCCCACAGAAAGGCACCGTTTTCCGAGATTGCGAAGGTGAGAATCGAACCTCTGACAATGTTGCCGAGCTTGGCATTCGCCGTCTCGGTCAAGCGCCACACAGATGGCTCGTCTTTCGAGATAAGACCCCGGAGTACTGCTGTCTGGCGTGTCCAACGCACTCGTCGCTCGAACGCGTTGACTTTACGCTGGCCGACGTTGACGGTGCCGTTGCGGTCCTCATCGGACAGATTGAACTGATCGGCGATCTCATCGTAGAGGTCGCGGGGGTGAGCTGCGCCTCCCTTATCCTTGAGAGTCTGCAGGAGGGGCAGCATGAGTTGGGTGTGAGACGGAAGGGGCATGCTGGCTCTCCTAGAACGGTGAAGGGCGAGCCCGCGGCCTCGCCCTTTGCTGCGAAAGTATAGAATCGGTGAGTTGTAAAACGCTGACAATCTACGACACGGAGGAGAGTAACGACTATGGATATGACCGGCATTATTGCAGAGATTGACGCTCAGTTATCGAAGCTAAGACAGGCGCGTGAGCTGCTGGCTGGCTCCGCATCGACTCCTGTTGTCAGGGGGCCGGGCCGTCCCAAGGGGACGAAGAGCGTCACGCAAGATCCCCATGTATCTCATGTCGTTTCGTGGACTGCAAAGCATCCGAAGCGCAAACACAAGATGAGCGAAGAGGGGCGCAAACGCATCTCTGACGCTTCAAAAAAGCGATGGGCGGAAAAACGCAAGGCTGCTGCGAAGTAGTTTTTATGCGTGGCCGGTACTGCCGGCCATGCGCGCTTTCACTGTCCCGGTATCGGGACAGTGCAGAGAAGGGAAATAGGGTATGGGGAAAACCCGTTCAGGTGTTTCCCCGACGATCCGCCCGGTGGGGCGGTCGGTTTTTTGAGGAGGCCGGGGATTATCCGGCTCTCTCTGCTGTTATGCGCTCGGCGTGGTAGCTGACAATCTGCTCTGCTTCATTGGCCACGTTCGCCGTGGCGACGCGGGCCGCTCCTTCGGGCGTTGAGCAGTCAACTGGTGTTATGTCGATCATGAGCGGCTGGACACTTCTTCGGTTCCTGCTTGCATTTCGATTTTCTCGGTTTCACTTGCGGTACTTCGCTGCCAGCGACAGGAAGTAATTGCTTGATGGCCGCGATAATGGCGGGTTGCATGGAGGGACGGGGAAACTTGGTCTGCTCCATTCTTGCCCGATTTACTGGCTCGACAGAATCAACAGCAACCCCCTCCCATTTGAGGTAATTACGCCTAAACGTGGCTTCCGTCTGGTAGCCGTCCTGATCGATGTAGCCTTTCCCAGCTTTGAGGACTACATGCTGGAGGCGAGGTGTCGGATCGATACCAGGGACGTGATGCCCGAATACCCCGAACATCTCCAAGCCAAAGCCGGAGGCTAGGGCGTCGGCAAGGATCCAACATCCCCCGTCTCCCCAACCGCCCTCGCGGGCCTCCGTCTGTTCGATCACAGTGAAACTGGCGTTTGAATGAGTCCAGCGTCGAACGGCGCGGCCCAACTCCATCGGGGCGATCGCCATTAGATACTCCCGATGGCGCACGAGTGCAGTAGTTGCGGGTTGCGCGCGCCCAAGTCACAAAAGATTGTCTCTGCGGCCGTCTCACCCTCGGCACGCTTGGCGTCTCGTGTTGCTGTCTGTTCTTTCCATGCGGTCTCCGCGTCCGCACGAAGCTTCGCGGCAAACTCTGCGAGACCGCGCGCTGTCAGGTGTTTGGTCTGTTCGTAGTGTTCGAGCGCACCGGCCTCGCCGATATAGCGGAAAAGATTGCGAGCGAGGTTGCCTTCAGGATTAGCTTTGGCCCTGCGCATAAGACCCGCGGCGACGGCGTCTCCGTCATACATCTCGAAGCAAGTATCAAACCTGCGGCTGGTTTCTCCGCCTCGTGCAATCAGGGCGGCAGCAAAGGCGACGCGTGACGCAAATGCGTCTGGGGCATATACATCTGTACGTGACATGGTTGACAACTTTCTTTAGGCTTGCGACTCTTCTGGTCGACAATCGGAATGTTTCTTGACGAATGCTTTCACGCTGGCTGCGAGAACAGTCAGCGACTGGGGCAAGCTGATCTTCAAGGTGTCCCTACATCGCGTGCAGGTTCCCAGTGCCCCATCGTTTCCGCCCGTTACGATCCAGTCTGGTGCCTTCTTCATGGTTGTAACCTCATTTCACGGCAAGTTAACTACAGAGGTCCGGCAGTCTAGCCGGGAGGCCATACAGCCTGTTTCTTCGGCGCGCCTCTGCCTTCGCGTTGGCTCGTACTCGACTGCTCATCAACATCTCCACATCTGCTCCGTTACGAAGGAGCAAAAGGGCATAGTGCGCCGTGGGTGGCAACACTATGCCCAACTTGCTAGACCAGCAGTGAAGATACCCTTCAAAACCGCATCGGCATTAAAATCAGCTTAAACCTCACGTCGCGATTGGCCGCTTCCGGTTCCAGCAGTACAGCACTCCGTCCATCCTTGAAGCTGAGCCTGACCTCTCCCAGGCTTCCGACAACTTTGCAGAAGTCGAGGATGAAGTCGGAGTTCAGCTTGATCAGGATTTGCTCCGAGGCATACGGACAGTCGATCGTGTCTTCCGACTCGCCGGATTCGGTGGTCGAAGCGCTGATTTTCAGAGCATTGGCTCCAAGGTCGATTTTCACGCCGCTGCTCTTCTGGTCCGTGAATTGCGCAACCCGACGAACCGACCGCTCAACATCCACGGTACGCAAGATAACCTTGTTGGTGTTGCTCTGAGGCATGACGGCCAGGTAGTTGGGAAACGACCCCGCCTTCTTTCTGGTCGTGTATTCCCGATCCCCGATCACCATAAACAGCGTGGTGTCGCTCTCCCCAATCTCAATCGTGTCGCTCTTGGTGGAAGCAAGTAGGGTAGAGAGGTCGTGCAGCGCCTGGTATGGGACGAGAAGCTTCCGGGGAGCAGTAACGCCTTCCAGAGTCTCATCCTTCTCCGCCAACGCGAGACGGGTCCCGTCCGTGCTGACCATCGAAACCTTGGTCGGTTCCAAAAGGAGCAGGGATGCAGTGAGCGTGTAGCGTGACTCCTCCGTCGAGACCGCACTGATCGTGTGAGCAATCAAGGAACGGAGTGTGGTGGAGGGAAGCGTCACCTTCGGCAAGCTGCCGATGGTGAGGATCGCGGGGTAGCTGTCCCGTGCCATGCCGACCATCTTGGTGTTGGAGCGGCCGGCCTGAATTCGAATCCAATCGTTATCCAGCAGCTTGATGCTGATGTCGCCGGATGGCAGCAGCTTGAGGTAGTCATATAGCTTCCGCGCCGGGACGGTGGCAACGCCCGCCTTCTTCACAGTGGCTGGTGCCTTCGTGGTCAGTGTCTGCTCAATGTTCGACGCCGAAATCTTGAGGAAGCCGTCTTGGGCTTCGATCAGGAGATTGGAAAGAATCGGGATCGTTGTTCTCGACGAGGTGATGCCTTGGGCGGCGGCGACTTCGGCCAGGAGCGCGTCACGACTTACGACTACATCCATGAGAACGGGGGCCTTGGCTTTCGCGGCAGGGGTTGCGGAGACAAGCGCGATGCCTTGCGGCGGAGCCTGTGTGGGTTGGGGTGTTACAGCAGCAGTGGACATTGATGACCTTTCAGGTTGGTGGGTCTGGTACGTGGTTGTTGGCAATTTGGGGCTACAGGGGAGGGAACTCACTCCCCCATCGCGGTGGTAACAGCGTTTTGGAGATGAGGCTGAGAGCTTCCACCTTGGCCGCTGAGACGACGGTGAGGTCATCGGAGCATCCAGCATCGTCCGCGGAATCCACAAGGTCGCTTATCGCCTGCTTGACGTCATCGCTTGCATACGGCGAGGGCGACCAGCTCGGGCCAGCGTTTACGATCCGGTCTTCGATAACCTCTAGCTGCTTGCCCTTGGCAAAGATGCAGCCGCGATCGTCCACATCGTCGTCAGCCGTCCACCAAATGCTTCCGTCTAGCGAGTAGCCACGCGAAGCAAAGAAATACTTAGCCAAGAGTTGCAGCCACATGCCGACGCCGGGACTGCTCTCGTCTTCCTCGGGGACGATCTTTGCCTTGTCGTCGGACAAATCGAGCAGTCCACCGTAGTAAGGCAAGTCCGAACACTCGCTCGCCGCAATGGCGTCGAAGAAGAAGCTTGTCTGCTCGGTTCGCTCGGACTTGACGATTGCGGCAAAGATAGCCGCATCGGCCTCCGTCATCGGCGGCGTGACGCTAATTTCGCCGTTGTAAAACACATCGTAGGGCATATCTTTGATTCCTTTCAGTTTTGGAACTCGAACGATGGTGCGGTGGCTCTATCCAAACAACGCGAACTGAGCGTCGACAGGGGTTGGAACAGAAGCAGGGGCAAAGCGCGCAGCGAACACCAATTCGTGATTGGAGACTGGCTCGACAGTGGTCGATGCTTCTGACCCGTTGTACTTGGCCTGAAGAAGTGCCAGTATGGCTCTCTCGCGCGTCTCGGACTCGCGACGTAGCCTGGCATCGTAGATCTCCACGTATCCCATCGACCGAATCGCTGCGGAAGTTGCGCACTCCACGTCAGAAAAGGTGTACTCAGAGCTGCCGTAGCAGGGCCACTCGGTGAGGCACTTGAGAAAGCGGAGCTTCCCCGGAAAATCTGTAAAGAATGTGTCGAAGAAGCCCTCGCAATTGTAGTGAGCAATCATTCCAAAACACTGGCTCAGCCGGTTGTATAGCGCCTTGGTGAACTTGTTCGCCGGAAAGTCCGCTGCGATGAAGGCCATCAACTGGTTGGCGAATGATGCCTTTTGTTCGGCGGTGCTCCACTTGGTTGGGGTGAAGGATTCAGCCTGAAAGCGATGCTGGGACATGGTGATCTCCAAAAGAAAGCGCCCTCGATGAGGGCGCCTGCGTGTCAGTGTGGCAGCGGTGAGGTTAGGCGCGTAGCTTCACGCCATCGACGTCGTCCTGCGTTACGTCTTGCTTTCTGAGGCCGTTGGGTGCCGACTGAACATGTCGCCATTGTTCTACATTCGCCGTGTATTTGCCCGTTCTACCCTCTGCGCACGCTCGGCCCGATCAATGATCTGCAAACTATTCATAAAAATATACTTACCGGATAGTTCGTAAATATACTGTGCGAAGAATATGGCTATAGTGGCCTATATTTTAGAAATATGCTATATTTACTGAGCAGGGAATATAGAGACAATGCCAGATATTCAACAATTCGAGCAGGGGCTGCAAGCGACTCTATTGTCGGTGCTGCGCAAAATGCCCAATGTGACCTCGGTATATGAGGAAGCGTCGGAAGAGCCAGACAATGGAATCGACTTCGTAGTGAATGCGTCGGTTAATGGAAAGCCTGTGCGCCTATTGGTCCAGGCGAAGAGTGCTCTCTTTCCGAGAGACGTCCGTGCGGCGTTTTGGAACATGAAGTCCGCCTCCCAGCGGCCTCCAAAGGACGATGACTCAGTCCCGGTAATACCGATGATTGCTGCTGGCACGATCTCCGAAGGTGCCAAAGAACTGCTTCAGGCCGAACGCATCGGGTATCTTGACCGTGCCGGCAGCTTGTTTCTCCCCAACGACGATCTATACATCCTGATCGACAGACCGGCACCCAAAGAAGCGCGCAAGATGGACCGGCCCCTGTTCTCCGGAAACCGATCGGCAGTCATCCACGGGTTGCTGCTGAACTCGGAACAGTGGTTCAGCACCAATGAGCTGGCCAAGCTAGCACGGGTGTCCCCTTCGACCGTCTCTGTTACTTTCGCTGAGCTCGATAAGCGGGATATGGTCGCGGTTCAGGGCAAAGGACCAAACAAGACTCGTAGGCTTTCTGCGCCTGCGGCGTTGCTGGACGAATGGACCAGGCAAACCGAACTTCTTCCGAAACCTGAGATCCGTCGCTATTACGTTCCAAGCGTCAAGCCCGAGGAGCTGATGAAAGCGATCAACGACATTTGCAAGAGGCTAAGCACCGCATACGTGATCACGCATGAATGGGCCGCGCAGCTCTACAGCCCCTTTCTGTCGAACATCTCGCAGGTGAAGTGCCGAGTCTTCCCGAATGGACCCCTCTCTCTGATTACAGGCGAACTGAATGCACGCGAGGTGGCAGAAGGAAGCAACTTTGGCTTGATCGAAAGTGAGTCTGTCAGGGACATGCTGTTTGACCAGGAGATCCGCGGGATACGGGTCGAAAGCCCAATACTCGCGTACCTGGACCTGCTGGGTGGTGAGGGTCGGTCCAAGGAATTGGCAGAGCATCTTCGCAATGAGAGGATCGGATTCTGATGTCGAAGCCCAACACCATCGACGGGTACAACGAGCAGGTCACTCGCGACTGCGAGCGTGTTCTGGTTACGCTGCTTCGCAATCTCGGGCCGTGGAAGGACTCTATCTTCCTCGTCGGTGGGCTGACGCCGCGTTATCTGGTGCCCGATCGTCCCCCGGTAGTTCCACCTCATGCGGGGACGCTCGATCTCGACATCGTGCTCGACGTCGTGATCCTTGAGACGACGGACGCCTACAAGTCCCTGGAAGAGAACCTGCGGAAGATCGGTTTCGACAACGCGACGAACCGGAGCGGCCAGAAGCAAAACTGGCGGTGGCAGATTACGGTGGCCGAGGGAAGCCATATCATCCTTGAGCTTCTTGCGGATCGCACCGATCTGGTAGGCCCTCGCGTGCAGCCGCTTCCCACGGATGGCAACATCTCAGCGCTCAATATGCCGTATTCCTCCATGGTGTTTGACCTCCACGACACAACTGAGGTCAGTGCAGAGCTGTTGAGTGGGGATGGAACGGTGACGGAGATCATTCGCTATGCGAATATCGTGAGCTTTGTTTGCCTAAAAGCCTTCGCTCTGGATGGCCGCGTCGAACGCAAGGACCCGCATGATTTGGTTTATTGCATCGAGCACGGACCTGGCGGCTGGGAAGCCGCTGCCACTGCATTCCGTGACCAACTGGCAGGCAAACACGAGGCCGCGATTCGCCAGTGCTTGGGAATCTTGCGAAAGCGCTTCCTCAGCGACGAGAATACGGAAGCCCACCTGAAAGACGGGCCCACGATGGCAGCCAACTTCGAGTTGGGAGAATCCGGGACCCGCGAGAACAGGATTTTGCGGCAACGCGACGTTGCAACCCTCATGGAGCAGTTCCTGAACGCACTGGAGGACACTCCGAACGAGCCCATCCCGCCAGGCGAGGACGGTCATGAGTAGCCCTCTCTCAACCGGTCCCGCTGGCCCCCACTTCGAATCCAAAGTGGGAGCCCACTACTTGCTCTCGATGCTGGTTGAGGCGCCAGCCCGAGGCCTTCCCGGAACGATCATCGACCGGGTCGAGATGCAGCGTGCCCCTCAAGGCATGCACCTCGATGACGTAATCGTTCGAGCGCATGACCGATCCGGCAAACCGGCAATCCTCGAAATACAGGTCAAGCGAACGATTACGTTCGCTCCGAAAGACCCTATCTTCAAGGAGGTCGTGGAGCAGATTGCCAAGACAGTGGCGAAGCCGGACTTCTGGGCCGCGAATCATCAACTGGGTATCGCCACGTCTGCAACCTCCCGCAAGATCCACGGGCCTTACCAGGATGTTTTGACTTGGGCGCGTCAGATCGGGGACGCGAAGACGTTTATGGAGCAGGTCGAACGCGCCGGAACTTCCAATGACGACGCGCGGTCCTTCGTAGCGACATTCCACTCTCATCTCAAAGAGGCGGGCGCACTGCATGATGATGAAACCGTCTGGAAGGTTCTTCGGCGGCTCCACATCCTGACATTCGACTTCACCGCACCGGAGTCCTCCGCTCAGGAGCTTGCACAGGAACGATGTGCCCGAGCACTCGAACCGGGCGAAGCTGGCCGCGCAGCTGATCTGTGGAAGCTGCTGACCGAGATCGCGACTGAGGCGGCATCGTCCGCAGGCGATCGAGACCGCCCGCAGCTACTCGAAGATCTTCAGAAGTCTTCATTTCGGCTTGCTCCTGCCTCCAGTAACGCAGGAGCCCTTCGGGTCCTGGCAGATCTGTCCCGGAGTGCGCTCGAAGACATCGATGACGCGGTGAGTGGAATATCGCTGCCCCGCGCTGACTATTCGTCAGCGGTCCACACTGCTTTAGACGGACATCGCTACGTCGATATTCGTGGCGATGCAGGCGTGGGAAAATCGGGTATCCTCCGCCACTTTGCGGAGCAACTCAACGAAGAGTCACCCGTCCTCGTTCTCACACCAGAGCGTACGCCGGGAGGGGGCTGGCTCGAACTCCGGAGCAAGCTCGGGTTCGATGGCAACTGCCACGAACTCCTCTGCAATCTCTCCAGGAATGGCGCTGCGATCGTCTTTATCGACAACCTCGACTTCTTTCCTCGTGAGGCCCGCTTAACGGCTATTGACATCCTTCGTGAGGCAGAATCTGTCCCGGGCCTAACTGTCATTACGACCGCTCGCCGCGAATACGGTGAGGCCCTGAAGGGCTGGCTGCCGCAAAACCTTATCGACAAGATGAAGCCGTCGAGTCCGATTCTGGTTGAGGAGCTGACTGACGCCGAAACGAGCGAACTACTCGTTGCCGCGCCGCACCTCGGGTGGCTCCTATCAGAGAATCATCCTGCGCGGGCTGTAACGCGGAATCTCTATCGTCTGTCCAGGCTCTCATCACTTTCTCAGAGCACTCCAGTTCCTCTCTCTGAAGCGGAAATGGCGCTTCGATGGTGGTCCGTCGCCGATGGTGAGAAGGATGCGGCATACATCGACAGGGCGAGGCTGTTGAAGGGCCTCGCAAAGCAGGTCCTTGCCAAGGCAAGCCATCTTGATACGACAGGGCACCCTGCCGGAGCCATCCATGCTTTGGTTCAGAGCGAGACACTCCGTGAGCTGGGAATCGACCGCGTCAAGTTTCGTCATGACGTCCTTCGCGAGTGGGCCGCCGCAAATCTCCTCTTTTCCGAACAGGAGAACATTGATCTTCTGCCCCTCAAGGATGCGCCCCCACCAGATTTGGCGCGGGCCGTTGAGCTAATGGCTCGAATGGCCATCGAGCGTAGCGAGGACAGCACGGTCTGGCAAGGCCTTTTGCAGCGGTTCGGTGCCGAAGGGGTGAATCCGCTCTGGCGCAGAGCGATTCTGCTCTCTCTTCCGCGTTCCGAGGTCGCCATCGCGTCTCTGATCAAAGCATCGCCGGCTCTGTTTGAGAACGATGGAGCCCTCCTTCGCGAGTTGATCAGGACTGCCATGGCGGTCGACTCCGAGCCTGCCTCGAAATACATCGTCGTCAAAGACCCGGAAAAGATGAAGCTGCCGGAGGGCTTCATTGTCCCGTCAGGGCCGACATGGACACGACTGATTCGCTGGTTCCTTGCAATTCCTGAGTATCTCCCCGTCGCGGCAATTCCCGAAGTGGCCAGGTTGTTTGGCGCATGGTGCATGACGTTCATGGGGCAAGATCCCCTGACACCTCGCATCGTCCGTCAGGCCTATGCATGGCTCACGATCGTCGAGGACTACAACCACCCGAAGCACAATGAATTTCAAGCAAAGCTGAAGGATGGGGCTTGGACGGCGCTGGCGACAGAGGTGCGGGAGACGTTCCTTCTGTTCTGTAGTCGTACTCCGGAACTTGCATCGCAGTACGTGAAGTCATTTGAAGGACGAAAACACGCCGAGCGTTCGATCCTGCAACTGCTCAAGTTCCGTGGCTCCTTGGCGCAAGCAGCGCCGAAGGAACTCGCGGACGCTACGATTAGAGCTCTCATCCCACCTGAAGCTGATCCTGACGACAACCATGGACCTGGGATGAAGGGGCCATTCGGCTTCGCGGACTATCAATTTCATCCGATATCGCCGGCGCAGGGGCCATTCTATGACATCTTGTCTGCGGCCCCCGCTGAAGGGCTGAGACTCATTCGTACTCTGGTGAACCACGCTATTTCATCCGTTACGGGTGGCCGTGATCCTGGCGATGACCTGTTTACGATTCAAATGTCTGGCGGCCCGCGAACGTTTCCCTGGATGCGTTCCTACGTCTGGTCACGTGAATCGAGCGATGCGCCGGGTATCGTGACTTCGGCATTGATGGCACTTACGCTCTGGGCACACCGGAGGATCGAATCGGGTGAGCCAATCCAAGCCGTGCTGGATGACGTAATTGGCGATGGTTCAGTGCCTGCCGCCTATCTGCTGGTGGTCGTGGATCTCCTGATCTCCCACTGGCCGAAGTCCCGCGAAGCTGCGGTGCCTTATCTCGGGTGTCCTGACCTCCTGTCTGACGACAGAAACCGTCTGCAATTCGATGTACGGGAGGAGCTGGACTTGCCTGCTCCCTTCAATCTGCTCCCCAAGCGAAAGGAGCCTATCGGACTGGTCAGCGTCGAAGAGCTGGAGGCACTTCCGTCCCACCGTCAGGTGTTGGATCAGTTGCTCGACAATCATGCCAACTATCTCGAGCCGCTGGCGAACGGCGAACAGCAGCAGTTACAGAGTCTCCTCGAGACGTCGGCCAGCCAGCTGGGTGAACCGGATTCGAAGTCGAACCTGTTGGACCCGAGCGAGATGGTACGTTACTCGCTCAACCGCCTGAATCACGCAAATTGGAAGCCGGCCGAAATAGAGCAGGCGGATGGCCAGGCTAAGAATGAACTGGTCTATGAGCCACCGCCGGAAGAGGCCAAGCATTTCGCGCAGCTTCTGCGAGAGGCCAACCCGCTGCACGTTGACGCGAGTATGGTCAAGATCCTCGGTCAGCTCCTCAGCCTGCCTGGGCGTGCGACACCTGAGTTCATCATCCCCTCGGTGGAGTGGGCTCAGAAGAAGGCTGCAGAGCCGTCCTCCGGGGATGAGAATTTCGATTGGGTGATCGAAGAGGCCATTCTTTCAGTTGCTCTCATTGCTGCCCGCGATGGCGGACCGGTGGTTCGGAATCTGTTCCGTCCGTGGCTTACAGCGACGTTCCAGAAGGCTCTTCAGGCCAAGGACGATGATGTACATCGTGTGCGAGGTGGTCTCAAGTTTAATGCCGTAGCGCGAGCATTCCTGGGACACATCCATCTCTTGAAGGATCAGCACGCCACGGATGAGTTGCGTGGGTTACTTGCCATCGCCGGCCGGTCAAATCCAGCTGCGGCACACGGAATGGCACAAGGCGCCTATGAGCTGTCGACAATCGATGAGCGCCTGCCGAGAGCCGTGCTCCGCACCGCATTTCTCGCCATGAACAAACCAGATCGCGATTGGGACGCTCCCGAGCAGGAGTACCTTGGCCGCATCGCGGCCAAGCAGCAGAGCATGGCCGCACACATTAAAGCCGAGATCTCGTGGCTCGAGAACCGCGGCCCAGAGCCCGCATGGCCGCAGTTCGTACCAAAGACGCCATATCTGGAATACGGACGCCGGGATAGATTTAAGGAGCTCGAAGAGCGGATTCACAGCACCTCATATACGGATTCGCAGGGGGCTGCCCTTTGGCTCACGAGTATTGAGGAACTTCTCGATGTTCCCACGAATCCGTGGCTGGTTGAGTTGGTCGCTACCTACAAGGACTGGACCAAGAATGCAAATGGATTTGGTTTCGATCCGGATGATCACATTGACGGTGAGCCGGATGAGTGGAATGCAGCATACTTGAAAATCGCCGCCCTGCCTCTCATCGGCGCGAACGATGAGCATGTCGATGCGATCATCGACGATCACCTGTCGGGGCTTCCTGAAAATGCACTCTTCGAGCAACTCGCGACGTTCCTGGGAGATGTCGACCAACTCTACTTCAATGCGAAGCGGCTCTCTGCTGAGGCCGCCGTTCGGGTGCGCTCGCGCCTAGCGCAAATGGTGCGAGCGACTCACGACTGGAAGAATCTGCGGGGGGATCGCAAACAAGGCGCAGAGGTGCACCTCGCGGAAGCCATCTCTGTGTTGTTCTTCGCAAACGGCGGGAGCTTGTTCGAGCCATCAAAATCCTACCTACTCGAACCTGGCATGCCTTTGGTCACGCCATTCTTGTCGATTTTGTCAGAATTGGTGGCCGACAACCCCTCCCCTTACGTCGGAGATATGGCTCTACTCGTGCCGGAGGTTTCCCCACGCCTCGAGCACGCGGAACTGCTCTTGGCATGCGCCCAGACGTGGATGCCCATCTACAAAGGAAACAGCCTCTTCTGGCGGGATTACAGGTTTGGCCAGCGTTGGTGCCGAGTCATGCGGAAGATTCTCGCTGCCGATCCGGGAAGCTTCGCCTCCGGAACTTCCCGCCGTGTCCAGGTCGATCACATTCTGGCCTATCTCGTCACCGAAGGCGTGCCAGAAGCTGGTCAGTTAGAAGAGGCTCTCCGGGATCTCGATTCTGCATCTTCGGGAGCGCCCGCCCGATCTCAGGAAAGCTATCCATGACAACGATTGATCACGAGTTGAAGCAGCTAGAAACGCTCAACTTCGCCGGGAAAGCGGAGGCGTTCGTAGAGTCGAGATTTCTTACGCCTCTACTCACGTGTCTAGGCTATGAGACGCACGACGACTATGAGGTATTGCGGCATGGTGACGATGAGGCATCATTCAAGCTCAGTTACCCACCCGTAGAGCGTGGAGCGATCAGGGTTAAGCACTACAACCCCGACTACATGCCGACAATTCGGAAGAAGATGTTCTGGATCATAGAGGCCAAATCGCCGAAAGTCGTGGAACATCCTTTCGACATCAAGTTCTTGGTCCAGGGCTTGCAATACTGCATTCATCCAGAGATTCAGGCTCAGTATCTTCTGGTCTCCAACGGCCTGGTGTCGTCCCTGTTCGACGCTCACGGAGCGGTCTTCCTAGAAAAGGACATCTATGAGCCCATTCTGGAGTTCAGGCACACCGAGTTGAGTTCGAAATGGCCCCGGATCTACGAACTGCTTGGAGTCGAGAAGTTGCGCGGGCGAATTGAGGCAAACCTGAAGGCGACCTACGACAAATTGTGCCTCTCAAGTCTAGACAAAGAGTATCCGAGAGCTCTTCTGAATCGCATTGGAGCCTCGGCTGGAGAGAATGCGCAGCAAATCGGAAAAACCGTGAACCGCATGTACGTTGAGCGGATGAACGAGGATCGCGAGGCCTGGTACAGGCAGATGGAGGGGCTTAATGCTGAGCAAGCATATGCTTCGATGGATGACCCGATACCGTCCGGACCCACCGTTCACGCGCATTACTTCTTGAAAAAGAGCAGTGCGGAAGGCATGCCCCCACGCGAAACATTGCTCCGTCTTACTCACGACTATGAGCGCCAAAGTATTTTTCGCAAGGAGCAAACCTTCCTAGCGGCTTGCGTACTTTATCTGCGCACGGAAGACGTGGAAGTGATGACAGATGCGAAGGCTTTTCTCGACAGGTATAAGGACGCTGAACTTCCGCTGCTGAATCAGGTGGAATGCGCGCTTCTTCGAATCGCGCGCAAGAGCAATGTGCTGCGAGCCTACCCCCGCCTCAGGGAGGAGATTTCGCGTGCGTTGCTGTCTGCACCCGAGCTCGTCAAGTTCGTGAGTCCTCCATCAGCTTTCACCATGACGTACGGAGTCGAAGTGGAACGGCATCATGAATCCTTCGAACGTCTAAAGCGGCTCTCAGGATCTGAATTGACACAGATGCTCGCCTTGCTGATCCCGATTGAGGATGGAATGGACGAGGAGTTCTGGAAGGCGCGCAAAAGACTCTCCGATTCTGAAATCCAGCTGCTCGGTTTCGAAATTTACGGGAAGGACGCGAGACACTACTTTTTCCGTGGTGTTCTGCACAACTACGGGATTGAACGGCGCCCCGACATCGTCGCTCCGTCAGCATTCAGACGGAATATCCCTCTGGCAGCAAGGGAAGCAAGCATGTCTGACGACACGGGCTGTCAACCCCAAATCAAACCCAAATAAGAAATCGTCCCAGCTATTTTCAACAACCTAGAGCTACTTGAGACTCCCGATCAGACCCCGTCATTGAAACTACGTTTCTATCGCCGCTCATAACCCAAAGGTCGGCGGTTCAAGACCTCCCCCCGCAATCACACGAATTTTGCTATCCATCGCCTTTCAAACACCCCTGATTGAGTCGGCGGTAATCGCGGAGTCATTCACTGACACGGATTACGCCGCCTTCGCTGAATTGCGTCGGCGGCGTCCCTGCTTCGCCAGTAGCTCTGGATCAATGGAGATGGGCTGGGACCGGCCCGACTCGGCGTTGTAAAAAGCGCCCTGGTGATTCAACTCCCCATATCGCACGAGGCGCGTCATCATCGACAGCGCGCTGGTGGCAAGGACGTTGTTGACGAAGGGTTCCTGCCGTTCCAAGGCTTCAGCAGCCGAGCAACTGGGCAGTGAGCCTTCGCCGAGCGTGGTGTCCATGATCGAGGGAAACAACTCTGTGACTGTCCGGAGGCGGTCGGCGCGCTGCCGGTTGACGTCATTGAGGGGCTGTCCGATCACAAACTGGCCATTGCTGGCATTGTTTCCAATGTCGAGCCAATAGCCAACCCTGCGCCACGGTCCGATCTTGTTGTTGAACGCTTCGTGCATCTCTTGACGCGCCGCGCGGGTATCGACACAACTGATGACGAAGTCAACCGTGTTGTCGTAGCTGCTGCCGGTGTTGTTCGGGGCATCCTTCGCGAAGAATGTCTCGTCCGACCGCCATGAGAGGCCATGAAAGAGATTGACGCGGTTGATGAGGATGGTCGCCTTGTTCTGCCCAATGTCGGCAGAGCCAAAGGGCTGACGCACACAGTTGGTGGGGGAAACGGTGTCGGCATCCATCACGGTGACCTGGAGCCCATCGGTAAAGCCCCACGCGATGAGCGCGTAATGCAGGTAGGGAAGTCCGAAGAGGACGGCGCTGCCGTTTCCCCCGCAACCAATCAGGAGGACACGAAAGCCGCGCCGGGTGGAACCGGGATTCGGCATGTGGTGTGTGATTTTCATTTTGCTACTCCTTATGGTTTGGGGAATCTGGTGAGTCTTCTATGCAGCAATGGGCCTCGGTCGCTTGCCGAAGAAGCGGCCGAGGTCTGCTTTGGCGTGGTGTGGATGTCGGTAGCGGTCTTTTGGATGAGGCTCAAGACTGGCCATCAGGAGGTCGCCATCGCCGTTGTAGATCCCGATGTACGTCTCGGACGCTCCGTTGGTGGCGAAGCCAAGCGAAGAGCACACAACGCGCGCCACGGCCTCAGCTTCAGTTTCCCGAACGGTTGTGGGTGGAGATCAGAGAGAAACGAACTGAATCTCGCCGCTCATATCAACTCTCTTCATTCCAGGAGGCATGTTTCGACTGAGCCAATCGAGGCGCCGCTGACCCCACTCGTCTGCTTCCTCATCGGAAGGAGCCTCGCCGGAAAACAGTTCCCATCCGTCGTTGATCTCGCACTGAAGCGCAACGATCTTCCAGCACATTGAAACGCTGATTTGGTATGGACGAATAACCCACTCGATCCACTTCTCTCTGTCGTCGGCTGGACCTTCGCTGAAGCTTCCTGTTTCCCGATCCCACACCTGACCTGCTGCAATTCGCAACTGCTTCTCTGTCCATCGCTTACTCATAAACATCCTTCTCAATGTGGCTTGGATCGAGGCTTACGCCGCGAGTTTATAGGGCTCGGCGGTCTCGATCTTCTCGTCTTCCGTCGCTTTCGGAGTTTTGATCGCAGTCAGGATCTCTCCGGCTGCTTTCTGAATGAGGCTGAGACTGGCCATAAGCAAGTCAGCGTTGCCGTTGTAGAGCTGGATGTAGTTCACTGCGGCATCGTTGGTGGCTAGTCCGAGAGAAGAGCAGACCATAAAAGCGACGGCCTCCGCTTCGGTTTCACGGACGACGACGCTGGTGTCTTTGCGGCGGTCGCCGCGATGCAAGAGCTCATGTCCCAATTCATGGCAAAGGACGGAGAAGGTTTCTGCCTCCGGCATTCCTCTCTTGAGAGTGATCTTACCCCCGTGGGAAAGGCCATCAGCCCGCATGTCGTCGGCATATTCGAGCGTGATGCCAGAAGACTCAACGTGCTTGACGAGACGATCAAAGTGAACGGAAACGTCGCCTTCGACCTGGCTGGATCTGAGGTCGGGCAATTCGTCCCCCTCGGTCTGCTCCTGAGCAAAGACGTAGACAGGTCTGAAGTACATGTGACTGGTGGTCTTGTCGTCGCCAACGAGGGCGATACCGTCCTCGTCCTTCCTCTTCTTGCTCATTGCGGGAGCCATAATCATAATCCCGCTCTCGCCTTTACGGACGTTTCGACCAAGGGCTTTCCAAGCCTGAAATCCCGCTACGCGTGTGGCGTCCGGCCTCTGGCAGATGATCATCATGGTGTTTGAGAAACTGTAGCTGTGAAAGATGCTCATTGCCTTGATGTAGCGGGTTAACTCCTCGCTCTTACCAGCCTTGAGCGATGCAATGAGCTGGTCTGTCGCAGCGGAGACCGCTTCCGCAATGGCGGGTTTCTTGTCGGTGGTCATAGTGATCCTCAGCTTTGGTGAATTCAGAACTGGCGGGGCCGTCACCCCCCCGGCACAATCGACGGGGCGCGCATCGCGCATTACGTGGTTGTCAGACCTTCAGAAACTTAGCCAGCGTCTCTTTGGCATCGCGCAGGTGTTCGACAGGAAACTTCTTCTTGCCGATGAGCGATAGCCAGAGGCCCATGAAGCCGCCTGGGTGCTTTGTAAGGCCAGTGTGGGCATTGGCGTGGGTAAATTCGCTTTCGAAGAAAGAGGCTTCCCATCGAGATAACGATTTCACTGACGCTTCACGCGGGGCCTTTGTGCTTCCGAGACAGACGCTGCCATTGTCACTGACGTTCCAGTACGGAGCGACGTACATCGGGGTATCCGGCGTTGGCCGTTCATTCACTGCGAGTGCGCGAATATCCAATGATCCTGCACGGACACGAAGGACAAGCGCTGGCTGGGGGAATCGCTTCCCTGAAAGCTGCTCGAGTTCTGGACCCTTGCTGGTGGCGTAGAACATCGGGCGCGTCGCCGCTGGTGTCCACCAGACAATCGTCTCCTGAGTTCTCATCAGGACGTTCTCTGGCAGAAACTCGCTTGGCAGAGAGCCTCGCAGTTGTTCAATCAGCGCGACTATATCCGACTCCCCAAGCGGGGAGCCGGCTCCAAGCGATGGCGCGCCTGTCGCGCTTTGCTTTACGGAGTGCTTCGTTACGAATGAGCTGACGCTTCCGCTGCCGCCAGGTGTCCGGTCGCAACTGTAGACAAGAAGCGCTTCACGCAGCTCGAAGCTCGCCGTGGATTTGAGGTTGATGTGTGTGTCCAACGCTTTTTCTCCGTTTCTCGAACAACTTGCTGAGTTTTACGATCTGCCGATTGACCATGACGAAGCCTCGGACCCTTTCCAGAACCCTTCTGACGTCTTTCTTGTCAGCGGGGTCGAAGGTGTTGATCCAGGTTGGTGCGTGGCTGTATTCATTCATAGTGCCCGCCTCATCATCGAAGGCCTGACCAATCGCATCGCGCTCACCGAAGGCGACAACCCAAGTAGGAAGCGGGATATCAGCGTCCCAATTACCCTCAAAATCACTGGGTAATTGGGTGCCCTTCGCCTGTGGAACTGAATCCATTGCGAGAACCGCCTCGATCCATTCGGCGTACCGGCCATGCCTGTGCTTCGCAAGGAGAGCCTTTGCGGGACGGTACTCTTTGCGAACGAGGTTCTTTACGCACGCTGGAGTAGCAGCCTCTATGTCGGGGAAGTCCACGTCGTGCTCCTTGAGATATTGATCAAAGGCCTCTTGCGTTATGTCCCCTTGGCACTCAATGTCCTGCTCAATATTCTCTTTCCAATTGTCCAGATAGTAGCGAGTGCGCTCCAGATCGTAGACGTCCATCCATTGATTCATCGTGCCGATGAGTAGGAGGTAGAACGCGCGCCCTAGACCGACATGCTCTTTCTCTAGCAGTTCCAACTCATCACCTACGGCGATGAAGCCGCAGCCGTCTGGCGTGTCCAGCAGAATGTAGAGTCTGCCATCGGTTGGCTTGGCCTCGTTATCGAGTGCATCGAAGATCGCAAGGTCAACGTCGGTCTCCCCATTCATCTCGTCTGCTCC
>JBEKCX010000630.1:0-12049 GCA_050014655.1 Occallatibacter sp.
CAGAAAAGGTGTACTCAGAGCTGCCGTAGCAGGGCCACTCGGTAAGGCACTTGAGAAAGCGGACCTTACCCGGTAAGGATGTGAAGAATGTGTCGATGAAGCCCTCGCGGTTGTAGTGGGCATTATGCGGTGCACCGCATAATGCCCATTATGTGGAGGGCGTGATTATGCGGAGTACTAACGTCAACACAGCGTGGATACAGCGTCCGAACACACGTTTGCTATGCATAATCACACCATTCAGGCTCTCCGCCCCCCAGCCAACTTCCGGATGGCCCGTGACACGCCAGAAATCCGGACGGCTGGACGGTCCCCGATGCGCCTGGAGCCCTCGCTGAGTGACTTGGCGATTTACCAACAGTTGACTCGGGCGAAGGACAGTGGAACTGCTGGTGCGTCGGCAAAGTCACAAACTATCCAAAGAACTGTTCCAAAAAGACGCCGAATACGATGAGCTTGATTGCCCCTTTTGAAACACAGTAACTGCTTTAGAATCCGCACTCCACGTCCCAGAAGGGTCGCCCGCGCATGGGTTATATCTTAATGAAAACAAAACGGTGAACGGCTCCAAAAACGCTGTTCCAGAAGCTGTGGGTTGAGGAACCCCTTTGAATTTGGCCGTGCATCACCCTTAGTTGGTGCAGAGTTCGCGGAAACGGGCAGTATCAATCGGACATCTAAGCAGACTTATTTGAGGACTTCTCAGCCCTTTACTTCTATTTATATATATGATATATATAGTTATTCTGAATAATAAGGACGGTCATGATAGCGGACATAGAGAAGGCAGACGATCGGGGCGAGCAGATTTCGCTGATGGAGCCCTTGCTGATTGGCGAAGGCTCCCGACATCGCGGCAGCCTTACAGACCTAGTCTTGGGTCTGGTGCAGAAGTCTTCCGGGTTCCGGCGGAGCCTGCCGGACAGCCTGCTGGCTTCCCTTGCCGATCTAGTGCGCTCAATGAACTGCTACTACAGCAACCTCATTGAAGGACACGACACTCATCCGATCGATATCGAACGCGCACTGAAAAACGATTATAGCCATGATGCCGGCAAGCGCGACCTACAACTCGAAGCGAAAGCACATATCGCCGTCCAGAAATGGATCGACGACGGAGGTCTGAAAGGCCGCGCGGTCACAAGCGATGGCATCCGGGAAGTCCATCGCCGCTTCTGTGAGTTATTGCCAGAGGACCTGCTGTGGGTGGAGGACCCCGAAACGAAAGAACGGGTTCGGGTCGTCCCCGGCGGATTACGAGGAGACAACGTCAAAGTCGGCGCTCATATCGCTATCAGTCCAGGTGCTGTGCCGCGTTTTCTGAAACGATTCGAGGAGGTTTACAGTTGTATTGGCAAGACGGATGCAATCCTGGGTGCTGCGGCAGCACATCATCGCCTCGTGTGGATTCATCCGCTTGTTGACGGCAATGGCCGCGTTTCTCGCTTGATGTCTCATGCAATGCTGCTGGAAGCACTCGATACCGGCGCCGTCTGGTCGGTGGCGCGCGGTCTAGCACGCAATGTGGATGACTATAAGAAGCACCTTGCTGCATGTGATATTCCGCGCCGAAACGATCTTGACGGACGTGGCGATCTGAGCGAGGAGGCTCTCTCGAGATTCACAGAGTTCTTTCTCAGAATCTGCATCGACCAGGTTGAATTCATGGAAGGCCTGATGCAGCCGGATCGCCTGCGAACTCGCATCCTTCTTTGGGCGGAGGAAGAAATCAGGCTCAATACCTTGCCGCCGAAGGCGGGCAGCATCCTCGAAGCTGTACTTTACCGGGGAGAACTGCCTCGTGGCGATGCCGCTGGTATTGTGGGCGTGGGTGAGCGTCACGCGCGCCGTATTGTCTCGGCGCTGGTCGAGCGTGGAGTGCTCGCCTCCGAGAGCTCGCGTGCTCCGCTACGCCTTGTCTTTCCAGCGTCGCTTTCGTCGCGATGGATGCCGGGATTGTTTCCTGAGAAGGTGAGTATGCATAACGAATAGCCGGAAATCAGGATGCAATCTCGGAAGGTACTTGTTACTGGTTCGATCGCCTTCGAGATTCACCATCCTGAAGGGCAGTGTTTTCTATGCAGCTTGCACCCGCTGCCCTGTTCTTAACCCACAGGTTAAGGAACAAGCGGCAGTGAAAGCGCACCGCCAAACCACTTCTTGGTTGCGATCCTGGCAGGAAGGGGGAGCAGATAGCAGGTAAAGAGTGTCATCGGTCATCAGAAAACGTAGTTTTCTGATGACCGCTAACAAAGAGTGACGAGTTGGTTCATGGTTCGACCAAACCAGATTGTCGCGACAGTGACGCGACACCGGTCTTCCGAACTCATATCCTTCTCATGAAGTCTGCCCTACTGGATTGTGAGGCTGACCGCTCCCGAACTGGTCACCTGATGCGTCGCAGGGGGTGTTGTGGAGCCACCGCCTCCGCCGCAGCCGATACTGATGGCTGGGTAGCCATCAGAACCAGCCCCAGGCAGGCCGTAAGCCAGATGCCCCGTGCGGGCAGTTTCCACTGAAGACCCTCAATAACAGAATTGCCCCCCGTTTGGCCCAACATTTAACCCGAGATTACGATCTGAGAATCTCAGAAGCCGTTTCTGCAATCTCGCTGACAACTCGATAAAGTTCATCGTGATTGATGTGCGACCGTGATCAACAATTTTGGACGATAGGTTTCGTCGGCAAACTTAGAGCTTCTGAATTGATCGAACTTATCATTTGTATACAGCGGCCGAAGGGCAATGCCAAAATTAGGGGTCCCAGATTGCCAGTTGTTGTAGACATCAGTGATGTCGATGCTGACCCATGAATTCGATTGAGGAGCGGATACCGATAAGACCCTGTGCATCTCGGTAGGTCTGTCTCGCCACCAAAGACGATCTCCCCTTGTCCATCCCCAATCTTGGTCGATCATATATACGTCGAATGGTGTCGGCGTTGCGTTACTATCCTCATTGTATAGCTGGAGAGTCGCACGATCTGCGAGTTTAGGAGCGCTCGACAAATCGAACTGCAGAAGAGACCAATACTCATCTCCCCACCCACCGATCCGCAATTGATCATTATCCAGACCGCCTCCGGGGCCACCGCCGCCCGGAGCGTAAGAATAGACGCTCGTTGTCCAGATGCTTTTCGAATTGCCTGAATCAAGAACAATGGTCAAGGCGTTCTCCTGTGCTGCGCCTAGGCCATTCTCTGATGATGACGGTACAGCCGCCGTTCCGTCGGGTTGCTGGTCTTGGTTCGGCACGCCAATCAATCCTGTACCAACAAACGGCCTGACCAACGGTCCCTGTGGCGTTTGGTGTTCGGGTTCGCCTGAGGTCTGCTCAGCGACGGCTGGAGCACTCTGACCATGGCGACCTGACACAACTGTAAATATCAGGACTACGATGCCTATGACGACCAGCAACGGGATAAACCCGCCCGACGAACTGGAGGAAGTGCCACTCGATGGATAATCGCCATAGTCCTCCGCCGACGTAGAATCATGTGAATAGCCGTCTCCAGACAACGAACTTCGGTGGAGTTCATCACCCCTTGCACGAAATTCGCGAGCCTCCAGTCCTACGCGTCGTTTGTAGTCTCCATCATTTTCAAAAATGCGCTGGTGGGGCTCAGAACCGGTATGTTCCTTAATCGTCGCTTCGTTTGACTCTTGGAAGACTCGGCTTCGATAGTCGTCGTCGTCTTCAAACAAGCGTTGCCGAGGGGCTGATCCGGTAGCGTCTTCCACGACTCGCGCATTTGCTTCCTCGAACACGCGAGTCCGGTAGTCTCTGTCGTTTTCACACAAACGTTGTCGGGGCGCGTATCCCGTCGAGTCCTCGACGATGTGTTCGTTTGCCTCTTGTGTGACTCGGCTGCGGTAGTCCTCGTCGCTTTCAAACAATCTTCGCGTCGGCGCAGAACCGGTCGAGTCTTCGATTACTTTTTCAGCCGCTTCTTCACGCATTCGCGCGGCATAATCTTCGTCGCTTTCAAACAATCTTTGAGCCATGCTTCTTCAGCCTCTTGAGTTTACGGATCAGTGGCAAGCTGCGACGCATCTCCGTGCGTCATTTGTCCGTCCTGTCACCCCAATGCACTTACGGTATCGGATTTGTGCTTGCTGGAATGTAAATGTCGCCCGCTGGGGGCACTCCGTCTGTTGGATAAAATACATCCTGGCTGGTGCCACCTATGATCAGAACGTTGCCATTCTGAAGCTGCGTCATCGTCATCCACTCCCGCTTCTGGCTCATAAGCGGACCGGCGTAGAACGAATTTGTAGCTGTGTCATAGAATTCTGTCTGGTTCGGGGAATTCGCCATTGCAGTGCCAGTCATTAGAAGTCCCCCGGTAATGAAGACGAGCCCATTCGGAAGCAATGTCGTCGATACGTTAGCCGAAAGTGGATACACAGGTGGTGTTGCTGATTCCGAGAATGTTCCGGAGGCTGGGTCATAAAGTTCGGCTGGAGCGCCGCTATAGCTTCCATAGAGACCAACAATCAAAACCTTGCCGCTGCTTAGCAAGGTTGCGGTACCTGCATCTCCTCCAGTGGTCATACTGCCGGTTGGAGTAAATGTGCCAGATGCTGGATCATACAGCTCCGCACTCGATATGCCGTATGGTGATGCCGCACTCCAGCCGCCCGCGATCAGAACTTTTCCATTGTTGAGGAGGGTTGCAGTGGGTACGCTCCGGGCAGTAGACATACTACTTGTTGCAGTGAATGTATCCGTGGTGGGATTATAGATTTCCGTGCTCGACAATGCGTTATTATTTATTTCACCACCTACTATTAGAACTTTGCCATTCTGTAAGGTAGCCATAGCGCACGTCCCTCGATTCGGAACGACCATACTCCCTATTGTTGGCAAAAATGTTTTGGCGGATGGATCATAGAGTAGTGCACCATCCAGCCCCCCTCCGGCAATCAAAACCTTTCCGGAGGCCAAAAGGACTGCTTGTGCCCATTGGGTAGTGGATGTCAGACTGCCGGTTGAACTAAACGTGTTCGTTGATGGATCATACAATTCCGCACTGTCTGAGGCTCCTCCTCCAGCAATTAATACTTTTCCACTGCTTAATAGAATTGCCGTAGAGTGAGCATGCGGCGAGATTGTGTTCGGACCGACGGTCATCTGACCCGCACCTGGACCAACAATAATCGGCGCTACCGCAGACTGCATTAGATCAGCTTGTGAAGTAGCGATGACATGATAAGTACCTGGAGCTGACGGAGCTGTATATGCGCCTGTGCTGTTGATTGTGCCGCCTGACGCTCCTTCTCGTACGCTCCAGGTCACGTTTGTGTTGTTCGTGCCGAGAACCGTAGCCGAGAATTGATTGGTACTACCAGTGGCCCACAGCGCGCGCGCGGGTGATACCTGTACGTTTACGGTGACCTGGAGACTCACGGTATTAGAAACGCCGCCACCCGGTGAAGGATTGTTGACGGCAACGCTATACGAGCCTGCGAGGCTTGGGTAGAACCAGATGCTGCTAGGCGTACTGGGGTTTCCATAAGAAGGGACTGCGAATCCGTTCAACAATACATCGGCGCTGTTGACGAAGTTATTTCCCGTAATAGTTACCTGAGTCCCCGATGGAGAAGTAGTTGCCGATAGGTTCGTTATCACAGGAACAGGATTGTTCACTGTGAATTCGGCAGCTGCCGTTGCGGCAGAGGAAGAAGGGGATGGATATACTTCGGCAGAAGCAAGAAGCTGTGTGAAGCCCTGGTTCCCCGCGCCTCCTGCGACCAGAACGCTACCATCCGGCAGCGTTGTGGCGGCAGCGAGTTCTCGCACGGCGGCCATGCTCCAAGCAGGTGCGAATTTGCCGGATACAGGACTATAAAGCTCCGCGCTCGATAGCACACTAGATCCGTCGAAGCCGCCCGTGACAAGAACAGTGCCGTCATTCAGCAGCGCAGCCGAATGCACGTATCGTGGTGTGCCCATACTACCTGCCGCGCTAAACGTGCCCGCTGACGAATTGTAGATATCGGCTTCCTGTAGAATGAGAGTCCCAGTTGAAAGCTGCCCGCCTCCAGCTACCAGCACATTGCCGTTGTTGAGCAATGTGGCGGTCGCGAACTCGCGCCCCATAACAAGGTTGCCGGTCGGTGCAAATGTGCCAGTGGATGGGTCATACAGTTCAGCTGAGGCGAGATCGATGTTTGTGCCGCCAGAGATGCTCTGCCCACCGGCAACCAAGACCTTGCCACTAGTCAGCAGCGTCGCGGTGTGCGCATATCTTGGCGCAGACATGCTGCCTGTTGGGGAGAACGTGCCAGTCGCCGGGTTGTAAACCTCGGCTGTGGCAAGAATCTGACCACTGGCGTTATACCCTCCTGCAATCAGCACTGTTCCGTTTGAGAGGAGTGTGGCTGTCTGGTACAAGCGCGAAGTTGTCATGTTGCCTGTCGCGGTGAAGGCCCCTGCCGACGGGTCATAAAGCTCTGCGCTCGCCACAACGGCTCCGCTGTTGTTGTGCCCTCCTGTTATAAGCACCTTTCCGTTTCCCAATAGGGTGGCTGTATGGAACGCACGCGCATCTGTCATGTTGCCGGTCGCTGCGAAAGTATGGCTTGCGGGATCATAGATTTCCGCACTGGCGGCAATAACATCTGAGAGTCCGTTGACATAGCCTCCCCCTGCAAGCAGAACCTTTCCATTTTGGAGCAGGGTCTGTGTATGATTCGCGCGAGATGCGGTCATGGTTCCGGTTGGTGTCCATGGTCCAACTGTTGCGGAGGTTCCCCCTCCTGGTGCAGGGTTTTTCACCGTCATCAGGTGAAATTGCGCTGAGCTAAGCATGGAGGCGGGGATCGTTGCTTGGATGCTGGAAGACGATGCGAAAGTCGTGGAAAGTGCTGCTCCATCCAATGCGGCAGAGGAACTATTCACGAAGCCGGTGCCAGTAATAGTGATGACAGTGTTGCTTGCCCCCACAATAACTGACGATGGGAGAAGCCCAGCGATGGATGGCACAGGGTTGTTGGGTGGCGCTGTAACTGCGATGGTCGTTGAGCCCGACTTAGTCGAATCCTGGGTTGAGGTCGCGGTGACGGTTGCGGTCCCAGTTGCAGAGGGTGTGAACACGCCAGCCGAGGTAATCGTTCCATTTGTTGCCGACCAAGTGACCCCGGAACTGTAACTGCCGGTTCCCGAAACAGTGGCCGAGCACTGGCTCGTCTGGCCGGTCTGTATGCTGGTGGGGGTGCAGGAGACGCTGACCGATGTGATGGTGGGGGACGCCGTGGTTGTGCTACCACCTCCACCACTACTGCCACCGCAGCCCGCCAACCCCGCCAACCCGAAGGCAAGCACTAACGTACAAAAGGCCCTGTGTCCGAACATGAGTCACCATAGGGGCGAAATTCGCCCACGCAACATCAAGCATTGTCAATGCGAAACCATAATACTCTAAGACCCGCTGGCCAGCGCCCCATTGGCACCAGTTTCTCAAAAAGCAAGACGCTATCATGGCGTCCCTTATTAGGGGTTCTGTCAACACTTGCCCACACTCTAGTGTGTGACAGGAAGACCAAAACCGGAGGCGCGGCGGTCCCGGAAGGGCGCAACCCCAAACTGCGAACCTACTACGAAGGCGTGTTGTCGCGGTTGATTGCTGCGCGTGTCGAAAGCGGCCTTACTCAACGTGATGTCTCGTTGCGACTGGGCATGGCGCACTCGTTCATGAACAAGTGCGAATCAGGCGAACGCGCCATCGACGTTGCAGAACTCTGGGCTCTCTCCAGTCTGTATGGCAAGCCAATCAGCTATTTCGCTCCTGACAAATAATCAGTCGGGATGTGTCATGAACGGACGGCTGCCTCTCCGTTCAATGGCCGGGTCTGCGGCGAAACATCGGCACTGATCGGCGACGACTATTTAGCTGCATATCTCCTGTTTGCACGATCACTCGGCCACCGCGCCGGTGCTATAGCTACGTCCTGCGGCTCTGCGTTCAGAACTCGCGTACCGCGCCCTTCGGGTTTCGGACTCTCCCTGTAAAGCGGACAAGCACGCTTGTGACAACCATCAGTTCGATATTCTCCGGCTTGGTGTCCGTCGCTCCTGCACCGTACGCAAGTTCAGTACAGTTGGTTGTTCACTGCCGCCTGTTTCCCCACCCACACCTTGTGGAACAGCCGGATCGGGGGATCCGGCCCTTGATTCGGTGAGGGTTAGGCGGCGGAGATTTCGAGGGCTTTTGAGACAATCCTGCACGCGTTGAAGGTCGACCCGCTACGACGCGTCAAGTGGTGGGAACAGGCCGAGTCACTCATCCAGACCGGCTAGAAGTCAAATCGGGGCTTCCGGTCGGATTGTCGGCCATGCGGAAGTGATAAATGTGGCGACATCGTGTCTCCTTGAGAGCAAAGGAGACAACATGCTCGAAGACCATGTGAGTGCAGAAATCACGCGGAAACGACTAAATTCCGGTCTTGCCGCTAACCATATCAATGATTTTTCGGATTGGCTGTATGCCCGAGGCTATAAGAAAAGAGGCCTCTTTCGAATGCTTCAGTCTTTCGCAGCGTGGACCGATTGGCTGACAAAGACTGGAAGAACTGCTGAAGACTTCTCAGAAGGGCTGCAAGAATGCACGAAGCATGTCATGTCAGATCGTCATGTCCCGTATGAGCGCGGCCCTAAGCGTGAATCTCTCAGTGTTGCCCGGCTCTTCCTTCGTTTTCTACAGGAACGTGGCCTACTGCCTCAGACTACCGGCATAGATCCTCTCGCCTGCTCCCATTCACTGCTGAGAGAGTTCCATTCTTGGATGCTCGAACAGAGGGGCGTGACGCGGGTGACCTTGGCTGTTTATCAAAGGGTGCTGGAGGAGTTCATCGCAACTGTTGGTAGCGATCCGCATGCTTACAGTCCCCAAGTGTTGCGAGAGTTTGTTCTAACGAGAGGTTCACGCCACGGTTCCTCATACGCGAAGCTGGGAGCCACTGCGGTACGCAGCTTTCTTCGTTTCCTCGCGGCTACAGGGCGATGCAGGACTGGACTGGAGTACGCCCTACCTACTTATGCTTCTCGAAAACTGGCAACGATACCAAAGTATCTTGTGTCCGACGACGTAGATCGAGTCATTGCTTCCTGTTCGACCGAAAGAATGGGTCTCCGGGACAAAGCCATAATCCTGCTCCTTGTCCGCCTAGGGCTCCGTGCCGGTGACGTTGTCCGGCTGCGATTAACGGATATTGACTGGACGAACGGGAAGATCAAGGTATGTGGCAAAGGACGGCGTCACGACCTTCTGCCTCTACCGCAGGAGGTGGGAAGGGCAGCACTGAGATATCTACAGGAGAGTCGCCCTGCATCCCGAGCGCCGGAGTTGTTCGTTACCGTACTGCCCCCATTCAGGAAGCTAAGCTGTCAAGCGGTGGGTGGGGTCGTTCGGAGTGCATTGGACCGTGCCGGAGTCAGTTCACATGTTCGCGGAGCTCATCTTCTCCGGCATTCAGCCGCAACAACGATGCTGCGACAAGGGGCATCTCTTGCCAGCATCGGCTCTGTTCTTCGTCATCGTTCGCCTCAAACAACTGCACGGTATGCCAAGGTGGATATTGGCATGCTGTCCACGATCGCCCAGCCGTGGCCGGGGGTGGCGTCATGCTAATGAACTCGGTCAAACGCTATATCGCGCTCCGTCGGAAACTCGGTTTTGGCCTTCTGCATGCAGAACGGCTGCTTACCGCGTATGCCCAATTCGCGATGTGCCAGGGCAATACTCACATAAAAGTATCCACTGCCGTAACGTGGGCAACTGCAGCGTCTACCCCAGGCACGAGGTACGTGCGTCTCAACGCGGTCGTGCTGCTTGCTCGTTTCCTGCACGCGGAGGATGCAGGGCATGAAATCCCTCCATCTCGTCTTTTTCCGCCTCCGCAGGGCCGGTTGATGCCCTACATCTATTCTTCTGAGGAGTTGAGCAGAATTGTCGCGGCGACGGAAAAGCTTCCTAGAACTTACTCTCTTCACCGCGCAGCGTACGCAACACTCTTCGGGCTGATCGCCTCTACAGGGTTGCGCATATCGGAAGCGCTTAACATCCGCCTGAGTGATGTGCAGCCGGACGGTGTGCTTCTGATTCGCCGGGGCAAGGGCGGAAAAAGTCGCCTGATTCCTTTGCATCCCACGGTTAAGGACGCGTTGAACGCATACCTTGCCTCCCGTGTAACTCTTCCAGCGGTAGATGATCATTTGTTTCAGGATGCGGGGCATCAGCTCGAAGATGGCAGATTACACATTTCGCCGGTTGACTCTACATGCTGGGATCACTCAAACGGGGACACGCCCGTGTCGAATTCATGATATGCGGCACACATTCGCAACTCGATCTTTGGAAAAGTGTCCGACACGGCGCGAAGATGTTGCTGCTCATTTCGTGGCACTGGCAACGTACCTTGGGCATGCGGATATCACCCACACCTATTGGTATCTTGAGGCAACTCCAGAACTAATGACAGATATTGCTACTTCCGCCGAGGCTCTGGTTGGCAAGGAGGTCGCATGACACCCATCGCGCCCCTCATCACCGCCTTTCTCCGCCAGCACATGCCAATCGAGCGCGGCTACAGTCCGAACACCTGCGATACGTATGCTCATGCGTTCCGCCTGCTGTTCGAATTCGCCTCTGATCGTCTGGGGACGAGACCATCTCAACTGTGTATAGAGCACATCACCGCGGCACTTGTGCTCGACTTTCTGCGACATATCGAGAAGGCTCGATCAAACAGCCCCGTCACCCGTAACTCGCGCTTGGCAGCAGTCAAGGCTTTTATGCGATACGTCGAATTGCGCGTACCGTCTTCGCTCGAACAGGTACATCAGATTCGCGCAATTCCAACGAAGCGACATGACCAAGCCTTGGTTCAACACCTCACGATGAAGCAGATGCGGGCGATTCTGGACGCGCCAAACCTCGCGATCCGCTTAGGAATCCGAGACAGAGCAATGCTGCATCTTTGCTTCGCTTGCGGCCTTCGAGTGTCTGAGTTAGTGGCACTGCCACTTGACGGGCTTTCCTTGCGCCATCCCCCAAGCATCCGGGTGTGCGGAAAAGGTAGGAAGGAGCGATGCCTCCCGCTGTGGAAGGAAACTGCCACCGATCTGCGAGCGTGGCTGGCTGTCCGTGGTTCGACCCGCACTTCCGAGCTGTTCGTGAATGCTGCGGGAGATCCCATGACGCGGGCGGGCTTCGAATATGTCTTGGAGAAGCACGTCCGGGTCGCGGCGGCGAAGCTTCCCGACCTCAAGGGGCGTTCTGTTTCACCACATCAGCTCCGACACAGTTGCGCAGTAATTATGCTTCAAGCCACTCGAGATATTCGAAAGGTCGCTCTCTGGCTAGGGCACAGCGACATGCGCACAACCGAGATATACCTCCGCGTCGATCCGTCCGAAAAACTCGAAGCGATGGAGGCAGTTCTCCCGCCAAGCCTGCGTCGCGGGCGATTCAAGGCTCCTGATGCACTGATCGCCTCCCTCCAAGGATCACCGTAGACCCCACTTAGCATTTCACGGCAAGAATATCGACCATGCTGCGGGCTTACCGCCCGCAGCATGGGATTATGCGGAGCGAATGGGCCTCTGAGCGAAGCATCTACGCGGTATTAGCGAAGACACTCCACATAATCACGTACTCCGCATAATGGGCAATCATGCCAAAACACTGGCTCAGCCGGTTGTATAGCGCCTTGGTGAACTTGTTCTCCGGAAAGTCCGCTGCGATGAAGGCCATCAACTGGTTGGCGAACTTGGCCTTTTGTTCGGCGGTACTCCACTTGGTTGCAGTGAATGATTCGGACTGAAAATGGTGAGCTGCTGCCATAATGCACTCACCAAAATTAAGGAGCCTGTTTGGTGGGCTCCTGCTTATCTGTGTTGGTAAACGTCAAGTCGGCCAGTTCAGGACCAACGTGAGTCATCAGATGTTGCGAGATACCCCGGCGTTGAGGCCGGGGAGGGATAGCGCGGCGCGCGCGCGCCTGTTCTCGTCTTCCTTTCGTGTCTACGCTATAAGTTTGTAACCAAAG
>JBEKCX010000631.1:0-7954 GCA_050014655.1 Occallatibacter sp.
CCGCCGATGACTTGCTCGAAGGCCTAGCAGTCCAGAGTCTCATCCGCCGAAGGCGTGGGCGGAAATTCGAACTTGCTGAAGCAGCGCATTTTGGAAACTTCGTTTCCCATTTCACGCTAAGGCCTGTTAACCGACAGTTGAGACGGGCATCGCCTCCCCGAACATGCCCTCATACCTGTCGGTCACGAGCCTGCTTAGGTCGGATGCGCGTTGCGTATCCTCCGATACCATTCCCCGACCACAGCCAGCAGATACGCCGCCGACGGCTGGTCGACGATCCTGTTGCCGTAGGATCCAAAAGCCAATCCACCGACCTGGATCAGGACAAAATCAAAGACCATCAGTGCGTAGATTTCGAGATCATTCCAAGAACTGGCTGCTTCCCGGAGCGCTTGGATGAACTCGACGATTTCTTTGGCGATCCCAACAACGGGCTCCGCGGCAACATCCTCTGTCCCAGATGTTGCCGGTCCGTATAGGATCGAGCAGATCCGGACGAAGACCTCACGTTCAATCCGCTGATGGAGCAAGACGGACGCCTCGATGACCGCAATGTCTCGGCCGGCAACGTTGCGCTTGATGACACCCGCGTCGAATATGTAAGCGTGCGCCCCATTGGGCTCGATGTCGAGCGCAACGTTGCTCATGTGCAGATCGCCATGGACAAGCGATCGTTCGGTGATTCGCTGCTTTATTTCGCAGGCGAGTAGCTCGAGAAAAAGAGAAACCGGGTCCACCTCGTGGCCCAACTGTTCCCGCATCTGAGGCGCGAACCGATTCCACTGCTCTGTCAAGAGAGCGATGTCGTGGCCTGGCCAAAACAGCTCCTTCAAAGGCTTGCTTTCCGGCAAGAGGTCACCGAGTTGTTGTACCTGATCGGCGATCTGAAGAGCCACCTTCCGGGCCCGACCCGGTTCAGATCCGATGAAGATGGCTTCGAGTGAACTGGGCCTAGCATCCTGTGCGCCGACCTTCTCGGTGACGATCAGGGCACAACTCTTGGTGATAATGTGACAGGCAAGCTTGATATGAGTCAGCTTCTGCTCCACGTAGCGGGCGCTATCGATGACGCTCTTTGCGTCGAAACCGTCCATCAACTTGAAAAACTTAGGCCGGGAGGCTCCACGTCCGCCGTCCAACAGATATCTCCCCATCAGTACCTTCGTCCACGGATTCGTTGAGTCACAGCGATTCTTGGAAATGGCGACAAGGCGCTTGGCCGACCACCAGGTCAGATCCAATCCAATGACGCCAGACTGCTGAAGCGCGGAACGGCGTAGCAAATCCTCCTCGCGGGAAGAGATCGTCGGGAACTGCTCCTGGCCTCCATCGCGAACGTGAACGCCGACAGAACAGTAGCGAAGAGCCTCGTTGCACGCTTGCCGAATCTCTGCCTCAAGAAGACCATAGTCGCCCTTTACCAAGGTGCGACCGTAGTGAAAGCCCTGATGAATTGCATCCTGGAGTCGAGTCTGCTCCGTCGATCCGATGTGACCGCTTATGACCAGGAGAGAGGGAATTGGGTAGCGATCTCGCTCGATGCATCGATTCAGAAGTTTGATCCCCAGCTCGACACCTTCCACGGTCGGCATCTTTGGCTTCTCGGGAAGGCGAAGGTCGAGCACAACGACGTGGAATATCTTGCTTGACTCTAAACAGGCGACCGCTTCTTCGTAAGAAAATGCGAAGGAAGGGAGAGCTGCCGAAAACGGAAGGCCGGTGACATCTGCTGTAATACTCTCGAAGATGCCTTTATAGGCATCTTTCGCGCCCTCGTCATCTTCGATCACCAGGGCATGAATCGTAAGTGGATAACTCATTGACTCTCCAGCGGGACCGAGATTCTGATTCGAAAATCGGAAGGTTTTGCCTCGTAGAGCTCAACCCGGCCAGCGAGGCGCTCAACGGCATCCTGTATCTCCATCAGCCCCCTCCCGCGGCCACTATTGTTCTTCGAGGAGTAGACCTGCTGAAATACGATCTCCCTCAGTTCAGTTGAAAAACCCTCCCCGTTGTCCGAGATCAGGATTTCGAGATCACTCAGGTGCTGGCCGAAGACAATCGTGATCTCGCAATTCTCCCCGACCGATTGCTGGGCGTTTATCCAGATATTCCAGAAGATCGTTTCCAGCAGATAGTCGTTCGCCAGCACCCGAATCCATGCGTGATCCGCATGGATCAGGTTGAGTTTCACTGGGCTGTATTGCGTGGCGTATCGGGCGTTTAGTTGCCGTAGCCAATCCGGCAAAGCGACGGACCGCGTGCGAAAATACTCCGGATCAACATCCGTTGCCTCAAGCTCCCGGCCCATGGAGATCATGGCATCGTTCAATTTCGCTACGACCGTCTGCACGTCGCTGCCTTGGCCCGTTGCCGTCAGGCGGTTAAGCCGGCTGGCTTGCGCTTGTGCGGCAAGCATAGTGTTGCGCAGGCGATGGCGAAGCCGATCGGCGACATAGCGGTACACGTCCACCAACTCGCTTGGGGCGACAACCTTCTGTAGAGTCTTGTCTTCGCGAAGCGCCGTCGGATCCACATCGACAAGCGCGCCGTCGATCGCCCGGCGGGTGAACTCATCAGTCTCTGTTTCGCGCCATTGCAGCAGTTCGAAGACAATTCTGGCCTTTTCCGGATGCACCCGCACGGAATTGGCAACGACCTGCCGCAGCCGTCCCTCGTTGGGCTTTCGTAGCCGACCAAAAAGGTCAACCAGACCCGGCGACTTCGCCTCGAATGCCGCCAGGAAGACGACTCTTGCCTCGCGGGGGTCCTCGACCGCGAGCCTGCGAAGACGCTCATACAGATGCTCAGGCGCGGGCATATCGTTCGCGGCGCAGTTCGAACGCCTCTCTCCCCCCTTCGAGAAGATCGACAATTTCGTCGCGGCACTCGTCCACAGATCCGGACTTCTCGACGTACCCGACTTTGCCGTCCGAGTTCATGACAATCACCAGTTCTGCATCCGCAAGGACCGGAATATTGGCGTTATGGGTGATGAAGATCATCTGCCGTTTTCCCTTTAGCCGCTGAATCGAATTTACGATCGTCTCATAGATGAAATGATTGTCGAGGTTGTCTTCCGGCTGGTCAATGATCAAAGGGTTGTCGGTCCGCGCGAGCAACAGCGGAAGCAGAGCCGTGCATTTCTGTCCGCGGGACAGTTCGGCGGCATCTTTGAAGATCGGTTCGTTGATCGTGGCGACGTTCAGTTCGATACGTACCTGATCTTCGATGTCGACGACCTCAAGCTCAAGCGGGTCGACGTTTTCGCGAAATGCATCCAATATCTTTCGCGTCCGCTCAACTCCAAAGCCGCACGCATCATCAAAGGCATCCTGATCGTCCGTCTGTATGAATTGAGCCAGTTGCTCCGGCCGCAGCTGCAGGAGCGAGTCCAATATCTCGTCGTGGTTCCTGACCCGGGCACCCTTCAGCCCCTCTGTCAGCAAGGTGCGATACGCCAGGTTGTCGGCGTTCCGCAGCACACGAATCCGAACCTTCCGACCGGTCTCCCGTTGGAGTTCGGTGGCCACCGAGTCGCGCAGCTCTGACACCTGCTCCCGCTCCAGCAGAAACTTGGCCTTGAGAGTTTTGCGATCGGCCAGTAGCTGGACCAATTCATTTTTCTTGAGTGATTGCTCTGCCTCGATCTCTTGAAGCTTTTGGACGTTTTGCTCCAGGTCCAACCGGACGCGGTACCGCTCGTCAGCTTCCCGATGCACTTGCTGTAGTTGGGCGAGGTCAGCGGCTTGCTGGGCATGAATTGCTGAGAGGCCAGTTTTTGTTTGTTCGAGGAGCGTCTTGGCGCTCTCGACACTGGCTATCACCGAGTTGGATTGTGCAAGGGCGGAATCGAGCGTTTGCCGGAGTACCGTCTGTTTTTCGAGCAGGAAGCCCGAGTTGGCGGATGTCTCATCGACAATGGTGAACTGCTTTGGATCGGAGACTCGCTGCCTGATTGCTTCGGCGTCGCGATGCAACGAAGACAACGCCGCCAAAGCATCGTCGATCCGTTTACGTTCACGCGCGTTGCTCTGTTGCTGCCGGCTGGCAGCCGTGTATTCTGTCGATGCCGCGTTTTGGGGTAGAGTGCCGACTGCGGTCAGCCTTGCTCGGGCGTCACCGATCTCCTCGATCCGTTCGGAAAGGTCGTTGACCGACCGGCGCGCCGCCCGGATACGATCCGCATTTGCTTCGAGAGCCCTTGTGTGCTCACCGAGAGAAAGATGAATGGTGGAAAGCTGTTCCCCGCGGAGATCATCGAGAAGCGCGCGGCGTCTTTCACCTAAGGCCTCGTCGGCGATGGCTTCGATCTCGGGGCCGTTGTAGGCGTCGAGAGGCAGAAATGTGCCCCGGTCAAGATCGACATTTGGAACCGTTCGCCCATCGGCCGACAGGAGTACCGCTGCCTGCTTGTAGCCGCGCCTGATGGTGTACGTGCCGGCCGTTTCCGTTCTTGCCACCAGGGTCACCAGACCACTGCCGCCGATATTCGCCTGAAGCAGATCGAGCCGGGGCTTGGATGCCCCGACTGTCCCTTTGATTGCGAACCGCAGCGCCTCGGCCAGCGTCGACTTGCCGCTTCCCCTCGGTCCAATAATGCAGATCAATCCACGCGGCAAGGTCAACTTCAAGCCTGGCAGGAAGCCACCATTGAGTTCAATGCTGTCGAGTGTCCACATTTCCTTCCTCCATAACGCGTGCTTCCGAGTACGGTTCGACGCAAGAAAATCAGCTCAGAACGCGATAGACGTACTGCTCTCTGCCCGTCGCTGATGAACCCTTTTCCCGGCGCACGATCCCCATGCTTGTCAACTTCGACAGCCGTTCATTCATTGCTGTCAGATTTACCTCGAGATTCCTGCTTAGCACGCTGGCCGAGACTGCTTCTCCGGCCTTCACAATTGCCGCGAATGTTTCCCGGTCCGCAGGGTGAACTTTGCCTAACAGATTCAAGTTCGTCTCTCTTCGCTCGATTATCGAGACGTTTAGGCTTTCCAGTGCGTGATTGAGATTCTCCTCTGTGCATTCATTCAGGTTCTCGACGATCAAAAAGCTGCCCGGAGACTCCACGGCTAGAGTCATCAGGGTTTTGCTAAACAGTTCTGTGGCAAACGAAATGTCGAAGACCTCCACTGCGGCCGCGTCGATCACCAGCACATCGCCGGCTTCAAAAGTCGAAAGAATCTCTCCGACGCGGCTTCGAATCTGTCGCGCCTTCTCTTTGGTCCACAGTTGGGAGCCGTATTGGCTCAGTCTTAGCCTTCTCTCCATTTCATTCAGTGTATGTAATGAACTATTACAAGTCAACAACGAATGTTGGCCCAGAACTCCTGGTGTCCGCGAAATGTCAATGTGGATGAATCTGTAGCGGTGGTTGCATCCTCGGTGTAGCCGTACCGGTAAATCCATAACCACTGGCCGACTTTTCGATAGAAATCTCCGGGTGAAGCTACAAACCACCAATGCTGAAATAGTTATGTCAAGATGCCCTGCCTCGCGCCCTCCTTTGAAGACCGAGAGAAAGATCCCAAAACGGAGATATCGAGCTCACTATCTGATATCCGCGGTGATGTCTCAACGCAACAACCGCGAGGCTAGAGCCGGGGTTCGGCGGCTGCCGTAGCACTCGCCCGAATAGTTGTGCCAGGATCAGTTGTCGTGCCCTTTCGCGCTCAAATGTCAGAGTATGATGTTCGGAAAGCCAGTATTAACAGATCATCTAAAGGACTTGCAAACCTTTGCCCATGATCTCCTCCGTAATGCGGTGAAGGAGTGAAGAATGACAAAAGAAACACACTCAACGCATTGGCCCTTGATTGCTCTCTGTTTGGCTGCCATTGGTGTGCCTATGACAGCATTCCACATGTTCCCGCAGACAGTCATCACTCGCCCATGGCTATCGGTTGCCGCAGCTCTCATTTACGAGGCACTACTCGCTATGATTGGGGTTGTAGCGAAGATCTGGCAAAACCTTGAGGGACAATGGGTTGCAAGGCTGGCAGGGATACTTGATTCCTTTATTCGCGCGACACTTGGTCGCTACAAAGCTCGATACTTCGAGTACATCATCTTCCGACATCGAGCCGTTGACGTGAAGGGCCTGACGACACAGGCCACCTACAGCATGGATCTTGAGAGGGTTTTTGTTGAGCTCTCTGTCGAAGCACGAGCCCCACATACTATCTCGACTGATCTGCTCAAAGACATACTCCCAGAAAGCGCTTTCCCATCTACCGTCTGGGATTTCCTTTCGATGCACCGCAGCGAATCAAATCACATAGTGCTTATCGGCCCCCCCGGCTGCGGCAAGACCACCATACTTAAGAACATCGCATTGAAGCTCGCCTCAAAGCGCTCCCCACAGATCAGAGCTTTTCCCGTTCTTCTCTTCCTCCGAGAGCATGTTAAGTCCATTATGAGTTCATCTGATTTCGAGCTTGCAGACGCCTTTCTTAGCAGCATTCGGAATGCAGGATTCCAACCCTCCCTTGAATGGTGCAAGCGCACCCTGGCGAGCGGACGCTGCATCGTTATGGTAGATGGCCTCGATGAAGTCGCCGATCAGAACGCGCGCCGATCCGTTGCGGATTGGGTAGAGACACAGACAATTCAATATGGGAAAAATCGATTCCTCATCACATCACGTCCTCATGGTTACCGCACCAATCCAATACCGGGAGTGACAGTGGTCGGCGTCCGGCCGATGTCGACGAAGCAAATAGTGCATTTTATTGGGGGCTGGTATCTCGCCAACGAGATTATGAGCTTTCAAAAGGACGACTCGGGAGTCAGGATGTCTGCGCATGAAGGAGCGGAGGACTTGATCTCCCGACTTAAACGGTCTCCTGCGCTGTGGCAGCTCGCAGCAAATCCATTGCTTCTAACAATGATAGCCACCGTACACCGATATCGGAGCTCCCTACCGGGACGACGCGTGGAACTTTATGGCGAAATCTGTGAAGTCTTTCTAGGCAAACGCCAAGAGGCTAAGGGTCTCGAGCTGGATCTCGTACCGGCTCAAAAACTAGAAGTCCTACAGCCTCTCGCGTATTGGATGATGTTAAACCAGCGGCGTGACATTTCACTTGAAGACGCACTGAAAGTGATCGAGACACCATTGTCGATGGTTGGTCGCTCCAACGGAGAGAGGTTCCTAGAGAGCATTGAGAATGACTCTGGACTATTACTGCAGCGGGAGGCCGGCCTTTATTCGTTTGTTCATCTCACATTTCAGGAGTACCTGGCGGCATGCCATATTAAGGCGCATCAAAATGAGAACGTGCTCAACATAAATGTCGGAGATAGTTGGTGGTATGAGACCTCGCGCCTTTACTCCGCACTGGCAGATGCAACGGGCCTCATCATTGCTTGCCTCGAGGCGGAGCCCGTTTCAGTTTCTAGGCTTGCACTTGCCTTAGAATGCGCAGATGAAGCTCGAGTGGTTCATCCCCAAGTTAGAGAACGACTGCGGCAAATGATAACAAGGGCTCTCGTCGATCCCGACGCAGAACGTCGTCGCGTAGCCGCTGAGGCTCATCTGGCACTGAGACTTCGCAGGATGATTGCACTTGATGAGCAGAGGCGCTTCGACATGGACTTCCTCACGAATGCAGAGTACCAGATATTTATTGACGAAAGCCGTGCAAATGGAGTGTATTGCCAGCCTGATCATTGGCAAAGTGGCCAATCCCGCATTGAAGACGGACGGAAGCCAGTGCTCGGTGTTCGCGCATCCGACGCGCTCGCTTTTTGCAGATGGCTCAACGAACGATTCCCTGGAGATGGGCGGTTTCGTCTTCCCAAAGAGACCGAAATCATTGGTATCGACAGACTTGAAGATTCGGCAGACCAGTTTGGGTGTTGGGCTAGCGTCGGGAACGGGAGCATCTATGCAAAATGCGTAGGGAATAAGGCGGCCCAAATGACTTATCTGGTCTTGCGAGACTGGTTT
>JBEKCX010000632.1:0-4984 GCA_050014655.1 Occallatibacter sp.
CAAGATCGTCCGGGTGAACAGCTTCCATATCGCGGGTCACATATACGCGGCGCACCGGCTTGCCAGGATCGAGGTCTTTCTGACATCTGACGCATGATCTCGCTGTGCGTGGCCTGGGCTTGGAGTCGTAGTCGATAAAGAGCTTCCTGATCGGAGTTTCTTGGGCCAATTTTCCTCCCACCGTCAACGGTATTCATGCGTAACCTAACGGCTGTGGTATCTGCTTTGGATGTAGAGAGTTATGCCGAATACAGCGCCAATTGAGGTATAGTGACAATCATCTACCTTCGGGTCCGGCTTGGAATCTCCGGACCCGGAACTGATCGAGAGAATATGGCCGAAGTCTGCATTGTCTGTGAGGGTTCGGGACTGCGAATCGTACAGGAGAATGGGCGCCAGGTGGCCCGGTCCTGCGAGTGCCTCCTCGTGCGCCGCGCTGCGCGTATGCTCGAACGCGCACGGATACCCAAACGCTACGAGCACTGCTCACTGGACAGCTACGAGAGTGCATTCCGCGGAGTCAATAAGACGCTCGCCGCAGCGCATATGAGGGCGCGAAAGTTCGTTGAGGGGTACCCCATCGAAAGTGGTGGAACTGGGTTACTGCTGACCGGCTCAATCGGCGTAGGCAAGACGCATCTTGCCGTCGGCATCCTTCAAGCCGTGATCGCGGAACGTGGCGCCTCCGGTCTCTTCTGGGACTATCGCGAGCTGCTGAAGGAAGTCCAGAACAGCTACAACCAAGGCGTCCAGGCGACCGAGATGGAGATACTTCGCCCCATCTGCAATGCGGAGGTCCTTGTACTGGACGAACTCGGCGCGGCGAAGCCGAGCGAATGGGTGTGGGATACCGTGGCACAGGTACTCAACTCGCGCTACAACGACCGTCGTACCACCATCATCACCACAAACTACGCAAACATCGCCCCGCTAGGCGTCGAGCCGGGCTCAAACGGACAACTCCGAGCCTCGATACGCGAAGAGACGCTGGGCGACCGTATTGGCGAACGTATGCGCTCGCGACTGCAAGAGATGTGCCTGGTGGTGGAGGTGCAGGGAGAGGACTTCCGCCAGAAGATCAAGCGCGCATCCTTTGCTTAGAACAAAGTGAGTCGCCGAGCCTGATTAACAGTGAGTTTTCGGCAAGGGTGCGAAGCATTTTTGTTTGAGAGTGCGCCCGCTGCCGGCGAGTGTATCGGTACGGGTCGCACTGTCGGCGGATGCGGCGCTGGATCGAACAACGGGCTGCTACCCCACAGGCATCTTAACTCAGCGCGTGATCTCATGACCGGGTCGGGGCAGGATAATCGGACACTACGGCGTTTATCAGGACTAATGCTGTTGTCGCCTAACACGCGGGCCCAATGAGCGCTTTGGCCTGATATGGAGTGACCGTGTCAACCTGCGCGGTCGATGGGTTTGCGTTTGTTGTTTTCGCCGTTGTTCGAGGACAGAGCGAGCAGCAGTCGGGGTAGTTGTCAGCGACGATTGATCAGTCTGATATTCGCGGGTCGGAACCGCACAATCTTGATCCGTCGGGAGCTGCCTCTGACTGTTGTCGCGAGTCCGGCTGAGCCTGTCGCATAGGCCAAACGAGGATTCTCCTTCGTGCTTGCCCCGTCTGCTGCTGGCTCTGTTCTCGATTTGGACGACGATATTCACCAGTGAGTTCGCTTTCGTATTGTTCTCAGGGAGGTTCTTGCTTCTTTTAAGCTGCTATTCGTTGCGTGACAGTCGCTTCCGCCTTGGTTCCTATGGCCCAGATGAAGCCGAGCAGTTCGCGGCCTACCGCTGTGACGATTTTCCTCTTGTCTTTACCCGCGGCTGCCAATCTCACGTATCGCTTATGCAGTCGGTGTTGCGCCTTCCATGCAATCTCATTAGCCGCTTCCGACGCGCTCTGTTGTCGTTTGCGCAAACCAGCCCAGATGGCAGGAGGGCGTTGATAACTCCATGCTGCTTCGACGACGATGCGTCTCAGATGAGCGTTACCCGTCTTGGTGATACTGCCTCGTCGGGTCCGCTTGCCGCTGGAGTTCTCGCTTGGCACAGCGCCGCAATAGCCCATCAGCTCTCGAGCTCCTGCAAACCGAGAGACCTGGCCCAACTCAGCCGCGATCGTCACCGCCGAAATGTGCGCGATGCCACGCAATGCCTGCAGATCCGTGATGACTTCTTGTAACGCAGGCGATGCCAGCTTCACCGCCTCTACGATGGCCTGCTCCAGGCGCAGAACCCGCTCTCGCATGTGCTCCACTTCGTGCAGATAGTCCAGCCGTGTCGACTCTTGAGCCACCTGTGTAAAGCGTATCTGAGAGACCCAGATCAGATGGAGATGGGTCCAGGCTCTCACTCCGGTCGGCGGACGGTGACCCGAGCGCAGTAAAAACTTGCCCAGCCGATGACGAGCTCGCAACTCATCCTGCTTGGCCGCTTCACGCGCACGCACCAAATCGCGCAACGCCTCGGAACCCTCGTCCGGCACCCAGACGGCCGTTAGATCGCCCGATCGATAACTTCGCGCCAGCTTCTCGGCGTCGCGCCGGTCGGTCTTTACCCGGTCGCCAGCCTTCACTGGGACCAGCGACGGAGCGATCACCTCGCAATGCACACCCAGCTCAGCCAACTGCCAGTAAGGGACATAGCCAGTCGGCCCGGCTTCATAGCAGACACGCAGCTTCTCTACGGGGCCCAGCTTCTTGATCAGCTTGCGTACCGACTCCATCCGGTTAGGAATCGTGCCTAGACTTCGTACCTCGCCATCCGGTTCGGCTACCGCTACGGCAATCGTTTCGGCATGGACATCCATGCCCAGAAATCGTAACTTCTCCTTCATGACCGGCTCCTTCCGCTTGTGGCTCTGAACTGTGTGTCCGTCAGGACGATCACAGCTTAACCCACGTCAGCGCATCGCGCCGGTCACTCCATAGTGACTGTTGGCGACAGTTGAACCCGATGGTCCGAAAACCAGGTCACGCGCATCTGGTGTGACCGAGCAGTTGCCAGCGCGTTCCGGTCAGTGCCGGTAATTTCAGTTGCGGTGGCCGGGTGTCCAGGCATTTCTTGCTTCTGCGCTCGATCTCGAATGAGAATAGGCTGGTGACAGAGATAACTCAGCTTCGATGTATTCATTGCGGCAACGCCGTGGACGAGACGACCAAGGATCATGTTTTTCCGACATCCTGGTATCCCGACACAACACCGGAGGACACCCAGCGGTGGACTGCGCCAAGCTGCGGCACGTGTAACAACATCCTTGGTTCGATGGAGAAAAAGGTCTTCAGTCGCCTCATTCTTTGCGTTGATCCTCAAAAGCCGGAAGCTGCCGGGCTTTACGCGAAGCTCAAGCGCTCGCTCGGAGTGGGCGTTGTTGATCTGAATAAAGAGGAGATGGCGCACAGACAAAGGCAAAAGCTGGGGCTGATCGCTGCGATTAAGCCTCATAGTCCAGCATCACGTGGTTCCATACTTCCCGGCTTGGGTTCGCATCCCGGGTTCAAAGATGAGGACCTTCCTCAAATCCGTATTCCGGGTGATCTTCTTTTGAAGGTTTACGAAAAAATCGTGCGTGGCTGCGAATACGTCTTGGCAAGCAGGATCATTGAAGAGCCGTACGGCATTCAGATTTACTTCGTATACGAACGCAACATTCCAGAAGACCTCACGCGGGGACTCAAAAGCCCAACTGCTGAAGATGTGCATGTCGGTCCGGGATTCAAAGTAGTTCGCGCTGCAGCGCACGATGATCCTTGCACGGTAGCGTATGAGATCACGCTTTGGGGCAGTGCCTATTTTCTTGCGATCATAATGAATCGTTCAGACGATGCAGTAGCGCCTCCTGCAAATTGAAATTGTCAGAATCACGATCTTTTGAACCGCATTTGTGCATACGCACCCTGCGTTCGGGTAAAGCGAAGCCGCAGACCATGGGATCGTGCAGCTCGCCAGGTGGCGCCGGTCTCCGTTTATGCCCAATCGTCGAGTCACTCATCGACTTTGGCGATCAGTACTGAGACGTCGGCCAGCGTACCGTGATCTCATGACCGGGTCGGGGCAGGATAATCGGACACTGCGGCGTTTTGCTGGAGTAATCCTGACAATCGCGCATAATTGGTCGTCAATGAGCGGTTTGGGCTCAGGTTACCTGTTGAGGCGCTGTGAATCAGCCCCGGTTAAAATGTCGATATTTCCCGGAGTCAGAGCTATCGCCGCAGTGAGGGTGCGTGCGGGAATGAAAAGGGCGTGACAGCACGGCTGTATGATTCCTTCAAAGGCCCAAAGCCATGACCAAAAAGGTGTTCGATCCGCGAGACTTTATCTCGCCACCATTCAAGGCATGCCCGAAGTGCGGACACGAAACCTTCGGCGTCCTCACAATCAGTAAAGACAGCTATTCCCGCCGATGCCGGGACTGCTGGCACATGGCAACGCGCATCCTTCTGCCTCCAGTGCGGAAGAAGATCATCTACCTCGACCAGTACGTTGTCAGCAACCTCATGAAGCTGGACAATCCTACCCTACAGCGTACCGACAAACTGGCCGCTAACCCATTCTGGCAGGAACTGAGGGATTTGCTTAAGGAGCTGCGCGATCTGCAATTAATTATCTGCCCGGACTCAGCTTCGCACGTCTCCGAGTCGCGCATATCGCCATTCAATGCGGAGCTGAAGAAGACGTATGAGCATCTGTCGGGTGGCATCACTTTTAATTCTTTCAACGAGATCAGTAACAGCCAAATTGGCGAACTTGCTCGCGCATGGTCTGAGCAACGGGACCCAATCTTCAATTTCGATTCAAGCGGAGTTCTATCCGATGATCCGAACAAGTGGAATGAGCGGTTCTACATAACCTTTCATGACAATCCCTTCGTGATTCCCGACAACATAAAGGCGGAGCGTGCCATGACGCACGCTCACGTCGCCCATCTATTTCAGGACGTGTGGTCCCAAGAAAAGCGCAGTTTTCAATACTGGTATGATCTGGA
>JBEKCX010000633.1:0-12469 GCA_050014655.1 Occallatibacter sp.
TTCGGAAACGACAGTGATTCTGACCTAAAACGAATACCCAAAACACACACCTCGCGCTATGCCCGAGGCGCTGTAGCGATATAAGTTGCTCATAATAAAATATTTATGGATTGGTGCCGGGAGGGGGGGTCGAACCCCCATGACCTTGCGATCGGCGGATTTTGAGTCCGCCTAAAACACATTTGCACTGCACTGCATTAGCTGGCAAATTCTCGCATATCTAACTGTATATCAATTACTTATACGGAACACCGTCGACGCAGCGCGCTGCACTAGCCTGCACTAAAGTAGGAAACCAACATGCACCAGAACATGCACCAGATTCTGCACATGATTCAGTGCAAACGGTCTTGATTGAGTGAAAATGCCCATCATAGGATTCCTCTGTAGGCGCCGAGGCTTTGTGACTGAACTCGAAACGGATTAGCCTTATCGGGGTTGCTCTGCCGAATTGAGAGACCTAAGGGGTGAGTGCGGCATGCTTTGCCGCGACCCAGTTCTCTGAGGTTGCTGACACGGTCTCTTCAGCACTTGAAATATGGCCGGTGCCGCCATCGAACCACCTGATCGCGTGTTACTTCATTATGACGCCACAAAGAATCGGAATTATGCCTTTGACGTACCTTTCTTAACCGTGCCGTCCTTCATCATGCGTTCAAGATGATAGGTAACCGAGTCCTCGATGCTGACAAACTGAGTACCACGTTTGAACGTGTCCTCATAGTTCGCCCTCTTTGCTTCAACCACAATCTCGTGAAAACTCAGCGGTCTGTCCGTATTCAACAAGATGTCAGCGATGATGGCACGTTGAGGCTTTGGTTTTGTCTTTAAGGTTGGGGTGCTACGGTATGTGTCGTACATGTGCATGGCCAGCCACCTCCACCTATTTCTAGCACCCGGGTCACAGCATCGCACAATTAGGACACTACCGATTGTTGATGCCGCTTGACACGGGGATGTACGCTCGCTAGAGACTTAGCGATCGCAACCCCGCTTCTGAGCGGGTTTTACCTAGTGAGTTCGCTGTCAGCTTCTTCCAGACGCCTAGCGGGACTCAAATCAATCTGTAGCTCTGCCACGATCCGAGCCCGTTCATCTTCAGGAATTTGGGCCAGCAAATAGGCAATCAAATCCTCCTGCCTGCTTTGGCCGAAAACCATACGGTAGATCGCCAGTGCACGGCGCAGACCGCTTAGGCGTTCCACTTCACGACTGAACGGCAACGCAGGAACATGCCGCTCGATTTTCGCGTCACCGGGAAACAGCCAATAAGGAACAAGATCATTTTCCTGTACCGAGCGGCTTGTGCGACCAAGCTCAAAAGCAGTCTCCCATGCGTCCGGGGCACGATGGCCTAAAGCTTCGGCCGCAAATGCCGCCGCCACGTTCTTCCGGACCGCGTGTCCTTTATAGCGATGTATCCGGCCCTCGCGCTGTTCCAGATCGACGGGGTTTGACGGCAAGTTCCAGTGGGTTATGGCGTGACAGTAATGATGAAAATCAAGCCCCTCCTGCCCGACCGAGGTTGAAACCAATACGAAAGGCCAGAATGGCGAGTTGAATGCTGCACGCACTCGCTCTTTGCGCGTTCCGGGAGATACGCCATCAAAGGCGAGCGGCGCTTCTTCGTCTGAGCGATCATCGCCAAAACGCATGGCAAAGCGAATCCGCATCGGTTCGGTCTTGAACTTCACTTCGCGGGCATACCGGGGTGCCGTGACTTCATCGATGCGCAGCGATGCGGCGCGGATTGTAAGCGCCGCGATGAGTTCCGCTCCAAGTTTCTCCGCTATCTCTGCTGCCGGCAGCGCGGCAACGCTAAGCGACTCCCTGAGAAGGTGCGCGTATTCATCGAGGACAGCCTGGAGGCCGCCCGCATGCGCGTATTCCAGAACACGTTGCCAGTAAGGTTCGCCCCGAAATTCCGTGCGAATCGCTTCGATGACCTCAGCGTGGTTGAAGAGCGTAAGAAATGCTCGCCCCGAACACCCTGCAATGTCACGCAGGGGAAGGCAATCTGCAGGGTCGCTTCGGCTCGCGCGCGCGAAAGCACGCATCGCGGCCGTCGCGGGCCCGGCCGAGGCCACGAGAGCGAGAACGTCCATAAGATCGTCCGGCGGCATGCCAAGATGGTCTTTGCCGCTGCGGATAGAATCGAGCGTCCGCCGCGCCTGCTCTACGTGGCTCGACCAGCCGTCGTCTTCGTCGCCCCCTTCAATACCGGCCCATGCCTGTGCGAGATCTGTGCGGCCCCACCACGCTTGTGTCGCGACCGGGAATTCCGCGTAATCAAGCAGCATAGGCGCAAGCCAGTACCATCGATCATCGATGCTGCTACTGGTCCCTTGAACGATACCAAGCTTTTCGATCATTCCACTTATGCGAGCAGCGAACCGCGAGCGCACCTCTGTCGCAGTCAAACGGTCGCCCCGTGCCAACTCTCGGGGGTCGCAGTCGCGGGCGAACGTAAGGCATGGGTAGACCAGCAAGAGCACGGGTAGACCGGCAAGACGGTCGTCCGATATCGCAAACCGCAACAACCCCCGCTGCTTCTTCCAATCCTCCTGCGTTAGTTGCGCGCGCGGATGGGGCGCCCGCATCATCTTGCGCTCCGCTTCGTACGAAACGAGCGATGCGACGGCACGCGGAACCATGTGCCAGGCGGAGAAGACGAGCCGCTTCGTCACGTTGGCCAGTTCTGGAGCGGCGTAAGGCCCCGCGAGAGTGTAATAGCCGAGCGACGGTGGCATCCAGAGTAACCGCCACTGTCCACAATCCACGGTTTCAGAGAGCAGCTCGCGCAAACGCGGATTCGCAGGTTCGAGCGGCTTGTAGGCGCGCGCGCGTTCAAGATCGAGGAATGTCTCTGGGAACTCCCGTACAAGCCTCACCATCTTGTCCTTTTCGGGTGCGTCCTCGAAGGCCCGCTTCAAAGCGTACTTATCCTTATCCATGAAATTGAACAGGTATGGTGCCGACTTCCAATATTCGACGACATCTCCTTGTTCCACCGTATCGGCAATGCGCTGTGCGCCCAGAAACGCACGAACATCGACGATGTGGAGCGAGGCATCGGCAGGTGGCGCATCCAAAAGCATGCCTCCGCGCTTGTCCGCCGCCGCGAGCCGTTCCGTACGCGCCATTACTCGGCACAGACGCTGCTGGAGCGCTATTTTCGCTCGTCGCAACCGCGCTAGCCCGTCGGGCGTCATCACAGCGGGCAGAGCAGCGCGATACTCCGCCAATATCTGCTTGCAACCGTCCGCATCCCCGTTTTCCAGGAAACGCAGCAATGCGAGAAAGTCACCATAGTGATCATCATCGGTCTCATGATAGAGACTCAACCCGCGATACGGAGTAGCCGAGAGCAGAAGAACACGCGCACCCTGGCCTGCCTCGGAATCGAAGAGGTCACGCGCAAGTTCTCCTGCTTCCGACTCCTCTTCAAGAAGATGCTTGAAGCGCTGAAACTCATCCAGAATAATTAAATCCGGCTCCAGCGTCGCGAGGCAGACGCGGGCGAGCATCCGTCTCAACTCGCCAATCCACTGGGTGCGCCGTCTTGTTGCGTCTCGTGACACCTTAGAGTCGCTGCGGCAGAATATGCCACGCAACTCCTCGAAGCGCGAATACATGTCCTGCTCCCCGGCGGCTATTTCTTCCCGTACCTGCTTGGCCAAACTGGAAACGAACTCATCCGCAATCTGCTGATTCACTCTCTTGAGATCAAACGCCTCTACTCCCCGCTCGAATGAAGATGTTCCCGCGTAATCCTGCATCACGTAAAGCGAGGCACGTGGCCCATGAATTCCCCACGCGCGATCCAATAGCCAATAAAGCAGAACCCGCTCATCCATTCGGCCACCGCCGCCGGTTTGCTCAAAGGAGGTGGCAGGAGTCAATGCGACGAAGTTGACGCGATGCTGCCGGAGATCTTGCATTTGTATCGGCAGCAGGGTGAGGCGCGTCGCCTGCGCTGCCTCCTCGCAGCCTGGAATCCTGAGCCGATCTATGTTCTGCCGCGCGATGTCCGCATTGGAGCAAATATAGATCACATCGATACGGGGGACTTCGTCCCACAGATGGTCGATTGTCCGGGCGATCACTCCCTTTGCAACGAGGGTCTTGCCCAATCCTACTTCGTCGGCGACAAGAAACCGTCGCGTCGGGTCTGGCCCGTAGAACCGGTCAAAAACATAGTCCACCGTGGCCCGCTGGAAATCCTTCAGGCCCGCAAGCGCTGATGAGGTGTCTGGGCGTGTGCTCATTTCGCCATGGCCTGCTGCGCGGCTTCCCAAATAGGACCCCATATTTCCTGAAAATCGTCACTGAGCAGCTCCGAACTCCCCGGCTGCCTTCGGAGCACATCTAACAGGGACGCCACGCGTTCAAGTTGGGCCGGGCCGCGATGGAGGGCTCGGAGCATCGTCTCCAGAATAAACGGGTTCCGTGAACCACGGTCTGAGGCGTCTTCCGAAGAATTGAGCAGCTCGCGCACATCGCCGGAAGAAGCAGCCGCTTCATCGCCGCTGGCGAGGAGAAAGAGAATATAGCGGAGCAATTGATCGCGGTTTTCGATAAGGGAACGGACAACACGATCTTGCCGGTCTTCGGGCGCGCCGTGAAGCGGAAGGTTCATGACAAATATTGAATTGCGCTCGACATCGCCGATTTTAGCGATGATCGAAAAAGCAATGAGAGGTGTCAGCCCCCCGTAAGATAGCCGGGGAAACGAGATTGACTGGCCGAATGGCTGGCCCCGCTCCGCTGGCTGCGTAATCGGCCATGCCCTTATCTGGGCCTTCGCATCTGGCCAACGGGGGGCTCTCTCCCATTCCAGATTGAGATCGAACAAATCTTTTTCACCCGCAGACGTGACGACCAGCCGTGGGCCCGCTGCTGCGAGCGCTTGCTTCATGGCTTGGAGCAAATCATCGAGCTTCTGCGCCGTGGCGTCAGCCGGCACGGACGGCGCGTTCACGTCGTAGGCCTGGAGCATGTCAGCAAAATGTGTTTCACCCTTTTCTTGTCTGAGAAACTGGTCCACACCACACTGGCTCTTCTTGCCCACCAGCTCGACCATGAACTCGACGTTGTGCGTTAGGGCATGGACGGTCGCATTGAACGAACCGCTGAATATGCTCGCGTCCCAGCCGTGGTCGATGACAAAAAGCTTAGCGTGCAAGCCATCCAATACATCACCGTCTCCAGTCTGGGCTTCCTCATCTGACTCATCGACAAGGTCCGGAACCAAGAAGCTAACGCTCCTGCAGCGCTGCAGTGTCTCTTGCGGCAGTTCTTGTAGAGATTCGAGACGGGATACCAAGTGCATCTCGCTGGTGTGATCCAGGAAGTCACGCACAACCGGATTGGAGATGAATGGCGAGATGATCATAGCTTTATCTCGTCGCTTGCTGAAAGGGGAGACAGTTCTTCCGTCTAGCCCTGCGACCCAGAATCGGCACTGGTTTTCATCGAAGCCGACAGGCCAGGTAAAGCGAACGCGGCGCAGTTCGTCCGCGATCTTCGCTATCCCCTGACGACGCTCACGTGGAAGCGGGAGCCGCGCGAGACCGGGCAGCGCTGCCACAAAATCTGCGAGAGGGTGATTTGCCGCGATAGCGTTCGAGCGGTCGGTAAGTTCGCCATCGAGTGCGACAACAGTGTCCCAACAACGGTCAAAAGTCAGGTTGCGGCTAAGGCAGAGGACACGATAGTGGACCCGGCCATTGCCGGCAATAAAGCGCAATGCCCAGACCTTCGGGTGAAACACACCCTCCCCGTCTGGCGCTTTGACATCGTAGATACATGGTTCGAGGAATGTGACGAGCGGCGGGTACTTGGGAGGCAATCGGATTTGCCCGCTCTGGCAAAAGATCGTGAATCGATCGCCGTAACGCCTTAACGCTTCCAGCAACGCCAGGGGATCGGCGACCAGCTCGCCGTCCGGGTGTTCCCAGTCGAAGAACGCGAACGAGAGGGGAAGCATCAGTGCACTGATGAGATCGAGCGAATACGTGGTGCCCACGGCTACGTCGAGCTTGCAGCCAGCAGGCGGACGGAGCAGTTCCAGCAAATGTTGTCTCTCGTCCGGTCTAAGCATCAGGTGGCTCCAGGCCGTCGAAAATGTCGTGAAGCAGCCGCTGACTTATGAGCCACCTGAAGTCCAGTTGAGCGGTTCCTGATTCGCCCGTCCACAGCTCCTGCGGACGGGGATTCTTGGGATTACTTATTCGGGCAAGAGTCTTCTTCAGCTGCCTCTCACGCTCGCTAATCAACAACCGGGCGGCTGGACTATCGCACAATCGCGCGGCATCGCCCGCCAGAGCGAGATCCCACCAGCTATTGATAAATTGGCGCGTTGGGACGGTAATGCGCGGATTGGCGGAACGCACCAGTTCCCAGAAACGCTCTCTGTCCCACTTCACCAACGCAGGAGAGCGTTTAGAGACCAATAGGGCCCACTCATCGAGATCGCGCCGGTATTTAGCAATGCCTTCGTCCCGGTGGGTTTGCTCCGCAAGGATCAAGTTGTACAGTAATGGTGCGCCGTGCATGACCTCGGAAAAATTCTGCGCATGATCGAGAAGCTCCCGTAACCTCGCCGGCAACTCGACGCAATGAGGGTGCTCCCACGCGAATGCTGCATCCGTGTTGCATCGCTTCTGCGCGACAAGTTCTGCTAGAAGCGAGCCAGAGCAGGCCGGGCTCAAACGCATGCGCTCGGCAAGATATTCGCCTTCGATGCGCGTCAGCCTCAAGGAGCACTCTTTAGGAAAATCATCCGGCGGTGGAACCAGCCCAGCGTGCCAGTTCGGCGTGATCAGATCGTCGTGCTCTAGGTCACGCTCGGACGCGCGTCCGGCGTGCCGTGTCAGCTGCGCGTAATACCCATCGAGGCTACGATGATACTGGACCTGCGCCCCTTGGAAGGACCTAATACCCCACACGCTGAGCCCCTGCCAATAAACACTGCTGGGGAGCCGTTTCAGAGTATTCTTCGCCACCTTGCCGATATTCCCGTAGTTGTCATCCGACCGCTCAATGGGGTCAACAAGATTCAGCTCTGCCTGCCGCGCGCGCGCAGCTATCTCTGCTGATCTGACGCGCGACTTTTCAAGTCTCTGATACGCCCAGGGGACGAGAAGGAAATACCGGGCTCGGGTCATGATGGTGCTTGTGCCGGGGAAGAGCATATCGGCGAAGGCGTCGCGAACGGAGCCCACGCCAAGCTCGTCTCGAGTTCCGTGTTCTCTGAATACGTCGATGACATCGAGCATCTTCCGGCGCTCGCGCTCGGAGTAATCCAGCCAGACAAACGCCGACATCATCGCCCCCCGTTTGCTAGTCTCAGATCCTCATGTTCAAACGCTGACGCCATGCGGTCGGCTTCTGCCCTTGTGAGGCCGTGCCGCGTAGCTACGTCGCGCCACTTCGATACGGCCATCCCAACCTGTGCCGCTATTTCATGGGCGTTTTCGGCATTAAGCTCGAAATAACCCGCTACATCCAACGCCAGCGCAAGGGAGGCTGTGTTGTCATCCTCGTTGATTGCTGTGCTGAGAATGCGCGGCTTGATGTCCGTTGGTACTGGGTTGAGATCGTAGGCAGGCGAGAGTCGCCAGCCCTCTTGGCCGGCATAGAGGAATCCGTGATTGCGCAAATGATCATCGGTGTTCGAAATCAGAATATTGAACACGAGCCGCCGCCATAGCGCTTCCATGTCGGCCTTCGGCGCCGCCCCATGCTGGCGCAGCGCATCCACAATCTCCAGATAGCTTCGGGTTTCGTTGTCCTTCGAGCCCAGCATGCTCATGGCGGAGAGAAAGGGAATGCGCCGGTTGCCGTCACGGTCGAAGCGACGCAGCAGAAGAACGGGCTTGTCCGCCACGATCTCGACGCGGCCCTCTGGGACCGCGATGCCGGCTCTCTTTGCTAGCGCAAGAGCGACCGCTTCCCATACAACCGTGTTGGTTTCATCATCTTTCCGCGGAAACTTCGCAATCGCCAGATGACCGTCCTTCTCAATGACCGAAGCCTTCGGGCGCGCTCCGCCGAGCGACGATCCCGGCGCGAATAGCATGCGCAAATCCTCCTCGGTGTCCTTGTCCTCTATGACGTGTTCGGCTGCGGAAAGAAGTTTCGGGAGTTCGACAAGAGGCGGTATGCGCTTGACGCCCTCCTCCCGCAGGAACGGACCCCCTGCGCGTTCGGCAAAGCGCAGAGCACCCTGACGCGCCTCATCGTCTACCAGCAGCAGGAAGTCGATTTCATGCAGAGTGCGTGGTGCGCCGCCCTCGCGCTCCGCTCGCCTCCGTTCCATCCGGCGCATCAGCGCCCGTCCCCAGCGATCCGGCGCTGAGTCGCCGATAGCGCCGAACATCGGCATATCAGCAGCCGTATGGAACGGACCGGGACCTAGCTGGAGAGCGGGTTCTAGGGAGAATCGCGCAGGATGCTGGAGCCAGCTTTCGTCGTATTCAAAAGTGGCGCTTTCCTTTTGCTTACGCACGCGGGCCCATAGCCGCCCCATGAGGTGGGGAGTGCCGTCGAGATCCACGTACACAAGGGCTTCCTTGTCCATTACTCCCCTTTGATTTGCTTTTGTTTGCGCGTCCCACGAATCCTTTGTGGAAGATTTTCTTCTTCGAGCTGGAGGCCCACCGGATCATTCGTGGGGTCAACGAGGTCTGACAGCCGGTCCGCCATGCCCATGACAAAAAGAACCGTCGCGTAGCTTCCGATTGAAACGCCGGGATCGCCGCGCTCCACTTTTATGAGGGTTGGTTTGCTGATGGATGCCCGCTGTGCTGCGATGGCCATGGGGATACGCCGTCGCCGCCGCGCATCCTTAATATCGTGGCCAAACTTTCGCAATGCCCGCGAGACAGGGAGGGGCATGGTCGATGATTTTGACAGTTTCCTCATAAGATTCCTAATTATTTACCATATGCATCATAAGGTAAATAATTAGATACCTTAAGTCAAGTATTGCCTTTAGAGTGGACCTGCCTCATTTCAAACCGAGCATCGATCGAAGCCCTAGACCTGCCCGCGGTCTCTTCAGCACTTGCAGTAAATGGCTGACCTCGTTGAAATCAAGCAATTGCCTTCAAAGCCTCGTACTCTTCCATATCTGCGGTGAAGTCAAGGACAAGCTGGATATCCTCGCCTGTATTGTGATTGTGGTTATAGCTGTCTACGTCGGACTTGAGCTGCCGGCAGTCCCCTACAATTCCCTGCCTCCGCTGCTGGAAGGATCGCTCCATGTGTTCGCGGGAAGCAGACCGAATGTCGGCCCACAGAGAGTACTGCCTTCCATTTCTCTCATAGATCGCAACATGCTTTGAGCGAACGCGGCGTCCCTGAGCATCAACAAAGGACTCCTCTCTCATCGCACGTGAAAATTCTTCTGCTAGTCGGTTTACGATGGTCGATCGTTGGGGCATGCACAGGCCTTGATCGTAGGCCCAGGCAGCCAATTCATGCATGGTGAAAGGCTGCGCGTGGCCGGCCCTTTCGTACTGCTGATAAAGATCCCGAAGCCTTTCGTAGTATGACATCAGCGTCCTCCTTACGTTGCGGTAGAGATAATGCTTCCATAACCATCAGTGATGGCGGCTTCGGTAACGATGTGTCGCACTTTCGTGAGCATTTCGCGACTGTGTGAATACGGAATCATCTTGCGATACTGCAGCTGTCCTACAACCAGCCCAGGATGAATTCCGAGCTTAGCCGCAAGTCCCTGAATTCGCGTCTTGGAAAAGAGTGGCCGCACGCGTGCGATGAAGCCATCCAACTCGCTCTTGGAAATCGAAAACGCTACAGCAAATTCGTCGGCCCTTTTCTCAGCGGGTGACTTATCCCCACTCGGTGGTGCTTCTTCTCCAACAAGATCGGTGTCCAGAAGCACGTCTCCAGTGAGACCATCCTGGTGTTTCACATGGGCACACTCGTGGAGCAGTGTGTGCCAGAAAGCATCAATACGGTCGTACCTCAACGATAGTGCAATGACCGGAGCCTTTGGATTCAGCCAGAGGCAAACCCCATCGATGCGGGTCGACGGGAGCGTCTCAACGATAAGAAAACGCACACCTGCATTGGCCAGTACGCCGGGAACAGCACGCACTGCATCAGCATCCCGCAACATTGTTTTGAGCCGCTTGAGGGCAGAGATAAAGGCCATTTCGGAAAAGGCTTTTACCTCCATTGCTTCCGCAAGTTGACGAACTCGGTAGAGCCATGCGGACTCCAGAGGAGAAGCCGCTTCATATGAACTAGACTTGCGTGCGGCATGTGCTAATGCCTTAGTCGGATCATCGAGTGATGACTTGCAGAAGAAGTCGCAGACACTTTTCTCGAGGACTTCAAGGCTTTCTGTCGGCTGAATCCAATGCCGACGAACCATCTCCTTGACGGGAGCCATCTCGTACAGCTTCGCTCTCCTCCTCACAGCATTGCTGCCGTCGGTCTGAACCTTAGAGAGTTGGTAGGAGCTTTCCATGTTCATCCAAAACTGCGCCCCGGTTCCGAAAGCCTCTCCAAGTCCCTTCGCCGTTTCCGGTGTTATGGCTCGCTTGCCCGCGATGAGCTCACTCACAAGCCGTCCAGGTCGGCCCAGAACCTCGGCTAACTCAGCCTGGCTCCAGCCACGCGCATCAATTTCATCCTTAATCAGTTCGCCAGGCGAGAAGACTTCTGCCGGCGTTCTCTCAATCATTTCCACGGGCGCCCCCTCCCTGAGTGCTTCCGCCACTGAATATCAGTGGTAATCCTCTATGTGGATGACGGCAACGAGCTTGTTGGGTACTACGCCTTCAAGCTCAATGATCAACCGCCACTGCTTATTCAACCGCATTGAATGTTGATGGCTGCGGTCACCCTTCAACTTTTCGTAGTGAAGGGACTTCAAGCTATAAAACACCCGCTCATCGGGCGCAGCCCGAATGATCTGAAGGCACTTGCGATAGGCCCGAACAATATCGCGCGGGAACCCAGCGTCGTATTTACCGTCCGTCTCCAAGCGATCGAGTTTGAGATCTTTGAAGCGGACTTCCATTGATGACCTGTCTCTCCCATGCGACTGGAATAAGTTTATCATGATTACACATTATGTAAAGAGTAATTTCATAAAGTGGACAGAGGCGAAACCCGTGAAAGTCCAGAGAGGCGGCGTAGTTATTGAACTTCTAACCAATCGGAGAGTCGCCGTCCAGACATACGGCATCCTGCGCAAAATGAATCCCCTCGGTCAGATCCAAGCCGCGGAGCGCATGATTCACGCCAACGCCTACTCGACGAGAATGGCAAAGGCGCTCCTGACGATTACAAAGCCTGAGTTGCTGGCAAACCCTGAGAAAGCGAGCCGATCTAGTCCTGGCAGCGGCGCAAAGCTCGAAGTCCTCCAACAGGAGTCCGAGGCGTTGCTCACCGACTTAAAGCAGGTGGAAGAATCCTATGCCACCCAGGCTCTCGACCTGACTCTCGGCCTCGGATACGTGGAACGGTTGCTGGCCAACCCTCGTGTTGCAAAATATCTGGCAAAGCACCACGCTGAGCTCTTGAATGAGTTCACCAAGCTGCTTGGAGAAAAAGCCGAGGAGATGTCGCGCACCGTTTCTGATCCCGTCAAGAAAACTGCGCGAGCTGCGAGATCGGTCACCAAGAAGGCGGCAGAGGTGGCCTGAGATGGAGGGAGAGTTAAGGGTAATTGGTTCGAAAGGTATCGAAACATGATGGAGGCCTAGAATGGCAGTAATCCAGACAAAATGCTGCTTTCGAGTCGCGTGGAGCGCACGATCCCAACGCCGAAGGCGACACCGCGAGCATAGCCCCATGGGCTAGCGAATCGTATCGCCGGAACAGGGAACCGCCTGTCGGGTTTGAGACCCGCGAATGCGCCCCTTTTCTCGTGTGAGACCATAGCTAAGGAACAAACTGCGGGGAACGAAGGTACGTTAACAATGAGCACGCCTCCGCTGAAACGTGTTTATTCCAGCTTCCTGGGCCGAGTCCGGGTGACCTACCGGTGGCGGAAGTACATCAAGTTTACCCCGGCCGCGGGGTTGGTAGAGCCAGGGTCCGGCGGAGTCAAAAAGAGTGTGTAGCTGCGGCACGGTGCATAACCTCCAGTCAAATATAGAAACACTGGTAATCGCCCAAAGTGTGAAAAGGCCAGCAAATAGGGTGCGGCATGGTTTATAACTGCCAGTCTAATTTTTGAAATGGCCTTTTTCGACTCGAACATGTGTAAACTCCACCACAAACTCTGTCCATCGTTATGACCCGCTTTCGTCCCCCTCCGGAGGCCCCTGCGGGAGGTGATATTGACGCCGTGGCGGGAAAGGCGGCCGGCGGGGTGGGTCCTGGGGGTGAGGCCTGTCGGCGCCGGGCGGGGGAAATAAATGGCGGCCCTGGGGTGGAAGAGGGTCCGGCGGGTGAACGGGAGCTGACCGGGACGGCCTGCCCA
>JBEKCX010000634.1:0-8271 GCA_050014655.1 Occallatibacter sp.
AGGTCCCACCCTTCGGAGAAGGAGAGAAGCGAAAAGAGTTTCCCGACGCTTTCGCGGTCGCCGCAATCGCCGCCTATTCGAAGGCCAACAACGTCCGCGTGGCCATCGTTTCGGCGGATCCTGACATCAAAAAGGCATGCGCCCTCCACCCCAAGCTCGTCCACTTCGAGGACCTTCCGGCACTCACAGAAGCCCTCATCGACGAGGTAACAAAGACACCACAGATCAAAGGGGCAGTTGCCTCCAATCCGGCCGACATCCTCGCCAGAATCCGGGAGGCGTTCCCGGATCTCAGCTTTTATCCCGAGGAAGACTACGAAGGGGACGTACAGGACGTCGAAGTCACGGACGTGGAACTCTCCAATATCCGGGTTATCGACATCAAAGCCGGCTACTGCACCATCGCTTTCGATGCCGACGTAACATTTTCCGCCTTCGTCGAGTACGGCGATCCGGACACAATGATTATCGACACCGGCGAGGACATTCGTATGCCCCTCTTTATGCGGGCCGGCACAGTGACGGAGACAGCCTCCATATCAGGCACCATTTACCTGGATTTTGACAAGGATTTGAAAAACATCCTCTCCGCCTATGATTTGGAATTAAACACCGACACAATCGAGGTTCAAACCAGGCCCCCCATTAGCCACGACGATGACGAGCCGCCAGAGGACCTCGAAGAGCCGCGAAAGCCACCAGAGCCCGACGACTCCCGGTCGCCGGAGCCGCCCGAACCGCCAGAGCCCGATGACCTCGTGCCGTTGGAGCCCACGGAATCCTCAAATCCCGATGACTCGGAACCGCCAACTCGGCAAGCCTGGCCCAACCCATGAAAAAACCAGCCCGTCCGGACCCGAATACATCCCACCTTGCCGGCGAGTACTTTGTCGCCGCGGAGCTGTCAAAGCGCGGCTGGGTCGTTGCCATGACCATCGGAAACGCAAAGGCAATCGACCTGTTCGTCGAAAAAGGCCGTCGCACCGCGAACATCCAGGTCAAATCCATCAGCCACCGGAAAAATGTCGGCTGGCCCATGACCAAATCAAAAGTTTGGTCCAACGTCGTCTACGTCTTTGTCTGCCTCAACGACCTGGGCAAACCACCGAGCTTTTTCATCGCCTCCCCGTCCGAAGTGCGGCCACGCGTGAAGCAATACCGCACCCGCGGCATCCTCAATTTCGGCTCAGTCAACTCAGACCAGTTCCGCGACTGCTGGGACAAAATCACTACCGCGATGCGCGTCCACGACGATCATGAGTAACCGGCGCGTCGGTGACCAGCGGGGAGAGGGCAATCTTGCGGCCTTCCCGCGCGCCGTGCCGCAGCGTTTGAGCCAGCACCAGGGCCAGCAGGGGGCCGGGGGCCAGCCCGCAGAAGAGGCCCAGCAGAACTCCAGATACCAAAGCCGTCGTCATTATGGCACATCCTAAACTGAATGGGGTGGCGGCTTCGACGGCCTGTGAAGGGCGGCAAGAAGGGCCGGGCCACTGTTTGGCTCCTTACAAGGGAACCGAAGAGCATTTGACCCAGGATGCCGGAGACAACTCTGGTCCATACCCCAGCCTTCAAATCTCCCCAAACCTGACTCTCAGTGGCGCCAGATCGGGATCAACTCGAGCCATTTTTCGGATTTCACTTTTGTCCCCGCGTCTGTATGCGAGTTCGAGCCAATGCCGTGCTTCGTCCTGATTCCCCAACTGGCAGGCATAGCAGGCCATGTTGTAACCCATCAGCCATTCTTCAGGAAAGCGCTCAAATATGGGCTTCAGCGTGCCATATGCCTCTTGCGTACGACGCAATTCGTGAAGTGAATAGGCCAGATGAACCCAACCGAAGGGCAACTCGGACGTGCGTTGTGTGATTTCTCTGGCAACGCAAATGGCCTCCTCCCAATTCTTCGCCTTGGCATGAATCTGCCAACGGACCTCCTGCACGTCAGGATGCATCCGCAACTCCGGGGTGATTTTTTCGATTTCCGATTGGGCCTCTTGCCAGTTGCCAAGGCCAAGCCAACCATCTGCGGCGATCAGATGATGCGAATCTGGCGGTTCCAGCGATTTCATTGGACCATCATCGTGAATTGCGAGTGACATCGCAATGCAGGAAATCGGTTGATCCCATGAGCGTCAGCAAGCGCCTAAGTTCGTGCTCTTGTTCGGCACCGTTCGCGGGCTTGCCATCCTCCTGTTGTTGGTATCAATCTTGAGCGTGTGGCCGTATCCCAAAGCGGCACTACGACAATTATGAAAAACACATTCGTTGACAGATCCAAGACGGCGCTGGTGGTCATTGACCTCCAGAAAGGCATTGTCGGGCGGCAAACCGCCCCTCATGCGTCGGACCTCGTGGTAAAAAACGCGGCGGCTCTGGCCGAGGCGTGCCGGAAAAACGGGATGCCGGTTTTTTTGGTGAGGGTTGCCCTGTCTCCAGACGGAAAAAACGCCCTGCATCCGGTCGCCGACGCCCCCATGCAGTTTCAAAAGCCGCCGCCGGACTGGACGGAGATTGTCCCGGAAATGGGTCCCAAACCGGGCGACATCGTGATCACCAAACGCCAGTGGGGCGCGTTTTACGGGACGGAGCTTGACCTGGAACTCAGAAGGCGCGGCATCACGACAATGATCCTGTGTGGCATATCAACGAACATCGGCGTGGAAAGCACCGCCCGGTTCGCTTACGAATATGGGTACAATCAGGTTTTCGCGGAAGACGCCATGGCGGCCCTGTCGGCGGAAGAACACGCGCTGACCGTCACCAGGATTTTCCCCCGCATTGGCCTGGTGAGAAAAACCGGGGACATATTGGCCGATCTATCGAACGATTGATTCATCATGGGTTTTCGCTTCAGCCGGCGCGTCAGCATTCTGCCAGAGCTTAAGTTGAGCTTGAGCGGCCGCGGCGTCTCCCTGTCTGCGGGCGTCCGCGGCGCCCACATCAACCTCGGCCCGCGCGGCCTTTACGGCTCCGCCGGCATTCCGGGAACCGGCCTGTCCTACCGGCAGCGCCTGGACAGTTCCTCCCGGAGCTATGATCGTCCTTCGGTAGAGCGCCGCCTCTCCGCCCGTCAGTGGGAGGCCTTGCAGCGGTGCCAGGAGCAGGAGGAGAAGGCGAAGGAGGCGCAGCAAGCGATTGATGACCAATGGGAGCAGTACCAGCAGATGCTTCACTTCTGGAAGCCGCTCCCTGAAATTCCCAGCCGGGAGAACTTCATCCAGGCCCAAACCCGGCGGCCGTTTGAATCCACGCAGCAGCCTCCGCCGGAGCCGGTCTGGCCGGAGGAAGACACCAAATGCCTCAACGAGCTGACCAAGTCGGTGAAATCCCAAGCCCCGTGTGATCCCGGGCTGATTGGACTTGTTCAAGGCACCTTCCACTGTTACCAACGAGATTCATGAGCCTTATTAACGAGACCTGGATAAAAAACGTGCTTCAGGGATTTATCAATATGAACAACTGCGGTGCTGTGCCAATACTCGGTCTTTTCCGAACCGTAGCCCTTCTTATATTTGCGCAGAATAATCAAAACCAGAAGGTCCACCTTTTTCGTGGAAAGCAAGGTCTTCAAGAACTCACGCGAACAAGTCATTCGCATCCCACTTCTTGATTCTCCTTCATAATTCCGTTCGCTTGTTCCCCACGCTTCAGCACGGCTAACCACGCGGCCAGTTGAATCAATCCATGCCTGGTTGAACGCGTCCATTGGTTTGAGCCCGCCCATCGCAATTATATCCTTCGTAAAGAATGGCCGACGAATCGCCACACTGTCGCCGAGAGGATCGCATTCATCTATTCCCGTCTCATTCGATGGACATACTATGCACGGAAATCTGATCCGATCTTTACGATTCCGAGACCCGCCGAAATCATCGTAACCGTCACTGAGGGGGAGGTAAGCCCCGAAACCATCCTCTTTGGCCAGGGTGGTCGCCACTCTTTCAGCTTCTGAGGGAACGACAAGAGCCGCAGAAATCATGACGCTGATTTGGTCCGGCGATCGCCAATTTCCTTGCACAACAATGTCGTCTAAATCAGACCTGCCAAGCCGAGTCAAACTTAAAAGCTTCTCCCTGTCGCTCGTTAAACTGCCTTGTATGTCGCACTCCAAGAGATTGACTTGCGTGTCCAGCGGCGCACGTTCCATTCCATCGGCGAGCCACAAGCCATCGCTTCTCGAAAGAAGCCGCCGCGTCAACCATACACCCCAAGGGTTATTATCATCATAGCGCTGAATCGCAATTGGAACTCTTGCCAATAATTGACCGGTTACGATGTGCAACACATGCCAACCGAGTTGATTTCCATACAACTGCTTATTCGAGTTTATTCCCATTCGGCTTTCCCGATGATCCCCCTCACGCCCGCCCGCATCGTACATGCTCCTCACCCTCGAGTCATAACGGCGGACCCAAGCAGTGATAAGGTCAGCAACCTCCCAGTGTGGCATGTTGAACAATCGACTCACGCCTTCAACTTCATTACGATTAAAGTCATACTCGAGCGAAAACTCATCTCTTGGCTCAGGAGCCGATTTAGGTCGTCCCGTGTAACACGTGCCGGCTCTGTCCTCAGTCACTCTTACGGCCACAAATGACGATTTGTTCACTGCGTCTAAAGCCCTCACGACCTTCTGCGGCAGTCTCAAACCCCCAGCCCTATCGCAATTCAGGAGCGCTTTCTTGGCAAAATGCTTGAGCAGTATATGGGGTTCATTTGAATCAAGTGCAATCGCCCGGAGAACATCGGCGTACTTTCCGATTCGGCGAGGAAAATCAATGGAAAGTCGAGCTAAAGAGATCAGCAACCACAACCGAGCATGAAAGAAATAAAATGGTAATTCAGGAGCCTGAAACGGAGTAGCCGTCGTCGAAGTATACTTGCCAACCAAAGCGTCAATGGTATTCCACTTTTCAAATCGCGCGAATGATCTCACGCTGTGGGCGGCTCTCCATCGGTCCACAGCTGACGGCGAGCCAAGCATAAACCACGTAATGCCCGCGGCAATCTCGATTTCATCTTCAGGTGGGTACATTTCCTCTTTCCATCCACCGTCCATCACGGTTGATGAAAGCTTAGCTGCTCCACTACGCAGCAATCTCACGAGAGCGGCCTGTCCCTCGCCGGGTTTTGTGCGCGGGCAAATAATCGAGGCAAGCTCCAGCCAGATGGATGGAGGCAGTTCGGAATCCCCCGCCGCGAACGTTTTGATCAATTCCAAAATGAGAGTTTGAATGTCAAAGTCGCACAATTCCGCGACTTCCTTAAAGGTCGAGCTGTAAAAATGCTCGTGGCTAACAAAGTCATCTGCGTGAATCTGAACGAGGATTCGGCCAAGTTCATTAAACACGGGATTCAAAGAAACACTCGAACCTTGCCAAGCAAGTTTGCATTGCTTGAGCGCGTCCAGCTTGGCGAACAACTCCACATTTCCCAGTTTCGCAACGACTTCGATGTATTTTGATCGCTCTGAAAATGCAACCTTTTCTCGTGCTGCTGCCAAGAATTGTCTTTTGGAATCAAAGACGTTGAAGGAACTGTTGAGTGAGTCTATGGCTTTGGACAATGACGCCTCGTCGCAGGGATTTACCTCGGCCAGAAGCTCCTTTTGTATCTGCTCGCTTTGCGCTTTCTGCGCCTCTAACCTGTTTGCCGTTGCCGGGTCGCGCTCTTGGGGAAAGTTTGAGCGTGCGTTGTCTTCATTTCTGACCGTCTGAAAATGCGGAGCAGCAAGGACGAGGCGCTGCGTCACTTCTGACTCCGGCCCCAAGACCCGCATGGCGACTTCACTCAGAACTTTGACTGTGTCCGGGCCGGCGCAACCGGGATTATTCGCCTCAAATTGTTGAATCAGTTCGGTGACAAGCTCCTTGCCATTTGGATAATTGCCTTTCTCAAGCAGTTGGGCCAAGTGTCCTGTACCGCAATACCAAGACCCCGCAGGATCGGTAAGACGCAACAGGCCTAAAGCAATCGTTGGGTCCATCTTTCCTTGATCAAGCAAAGCATACAGGTAGGGCAACAACGAATAGTTTAGTGAAGCTTTCCTCCGGTCATGCCAACGCGATAATTTTGCCAAACCCCTCGCTCCAGAGGATCGGGCTAATCCCCGACCGAAATCAATCCAGGGAAGTTTTTCTTCGTCTGTGGTAAAATTCAATTCACACAGATTCGTTAAGGTATGAAAATCTTGCGGCGCAAGTTCTTTACCTTTCAAGGCACCCGCGAAGCCGAGCAGTTCGTTTGTAAATTCGTAATCACCCGAACCGATCGCGTCCATTTGATCAAGCCCACTTTGAAAATAGGCCTCGGCGTCGTCATTGCTCGCTGGAAGAATCGCCTTGGCAAGGCGTGCGAACATTACCGCTCGGTAGGATACATCGTCCGCTCCCTCGATTCGCGCCTTCGCAGCGATTGCCGTTGCACCCGCAATTGCGCTAACTTTCCCGTGCCGGGCCAAGGTTGAAACCACCTCGATAACCGCGCCGTCACTCAGACTTCCATCTTGAAGTAGGCTTTCGCGAATCGCTGCGATCGACTCCTGATCCGTGGCGCACCCTGCCCACAGGCAGAATTCTAAAACTTGGCGGCCCAATTTTTTGAAAAAATGGTCAATCTCATCCGGACTGGAATAACGGTCTTTCTTTGTCCTCAGCTTCGCCCAGGTACCGATGAAACCAAGCAACGCCTGCTTTCTTGTTTGCGGGTCGTGTGAGAGCGTTCCAGAAAAAGACACGGCCATTTCAAGAATAGGCCCAAGGCGCTCATCGACAAATCTTACCGCATCGGACTTTTTGTCATAACCGAAAGTCTTCTTCTCGTTAGGGAGCTTCTCCTCCAATTTGTGTACTTTCTCGATCTCCTCCTTAATTGCCTTTTGAAAATCGGGCAGAGACAACCCGGATTTCACCCGACCTCCGACTTCAGACAGTTCCTGCGGCAATAGATGCTGAAATTCAAGCGGTTCTTTTCTCGCAACCGCACGCAAAACTGTGACGCCAAAAAATGGAAATGCATCATGCACCTCGAACCGGTCGAAAAATGCCCAGAAGCCAGTCTTGGTTGGCGGGATGATCGATGCGATTGCATCCGCTTCCCTCGTTAGCCCGCAACACAGTGCAGCAGCCGTTGACTTCTGCAGACCATCCTGTAGCCGAAAACCTGGTTGCTGACCAAAATCAGGCGGGACCTCCACCGTCTTCTTCTTTGTGCATGCCGCTGCCAGCTTTTTAAGAAGTTCGCCGCGCGATTTATCGTCGAGATCGAAAAAGGCTATTGCCCCAGCCAAAACCCCGATATGAGACTCGAGCGAATCCAAGAAGCGCAAAACATTTGTTGCGGGGAATGATCCCCATGCCTTGCTCGCGGAGAGCAAGTTCGCTAAGTGCCCGCAAACTTCAAAACCATACCAGTCTTTCCACCGTCCAATAGCCCGCACCGCGTTTTCTGGACGGTTAAGGGCAATAAGGCAGAAGGGGATTGATGCCATGTCAAGCCGGTCAGCCTGGGCGTGTTCCCTCCTGATTTCTTTATCCTGCTGAAGGTAATGGTCGATCCAGTCGTTCGCGCGATAGGCGTACCTCAGTGCTTCTTCCAGATCCTGAGAAAGGGCCATGACAATTGCCAGACGCGCGTATCTCCTGCCTGGCCAATGACTCCGATACTCCGTTAAGCGGCGCATCGCGTCGGAATCCTGGGACAGCACGACGAAATCTGGATTGTCAATCAGATAATCACTGCCACGCTGGTCAATTGCCGCGAGCGTCGATAATTCCACAAGGAGACGAACGAGAAAATCGTAATTCGCTTTGCGCGCCGCATGAAGCGCCGCAGCCTTGATCCGGCTATACCGTATCTTTTGTTTTCCGACCGGACTCGTGATGGATGCCGGCAGCGTTTTATCAAACGCAAGCTTAAACAGCTGTTTCCCGTCATCCAGCCTGTCCAGCAAACCCGGCAAAGTGTTTGCGGCGTAAACGGAATGAGCCTGACTCTTTGAGATGTTTTTTGCGAGCAATCGAAGCGTTTTGTCCACAACGTAGGTTTCCGTGACGAAAGTCTCTGTAGGTTCGTCACGAAATACCAGGCCGTGCTTTGTGCGTTCGAGCAATGGGGAAAAATCAGACGCGAAGCTCTCAACGGCTCCAATTTCCATGCCAAGGGACGCAGCATATTCGTCCAACGGCACAGGCGGCGGCAATATCGCCAAGCCGGCCAAAAGAGCATCAATCTTCTGCTTTGTATAACCTTGCTTCGAAACAACATGCAGAGCTT
>JBEKCX010000635.1:0-3335 GCA_050014655.1 Occallatibacter sp.
CCCTCGGCGCAAAGGTCCGGGCCGACTGCCAGGCCTCCGAAGAATATGGCGCGGACCGCGCCATAGACGGCGATCCCGACACGATGTGGCACACGCCGTGGAGTGAACCCGCCCCGAAATTCCCGCACGAACTGATCATCGAGTTGGCCCAACCCGTGAAACTGGCCGGCATCACCTGCCTGCCGCGCCAGGATGATAACAGCAACGGCTGGATCAAGGACTACGCCGTTTACACCAGCGCCGACGGCAAGAACTGGGGCGCGCCGGTCGCGCAAGGCGCGTTCCCATACGGCGCCGAATGGCACACCGTGAAGTTTGCCCAGCCGGTCGAGGCGCGCTTCCTGAGATTTGTGGCCAACAGCAGCTTTGATTCGTCAAAACCTTACGCCTCGCTGGCTGAACTGGATATCATCCCCGCAGAATGATGATGGCCCGTCTTTTTTCGCATCAACCAATCCGAATATGTGAATTCCATATTGACCAGCCCGCCCACAAAATATTTGTAAAATTTGTAAAATAATTCTTGCATGTAACCGGTGACCTGTGCTATACGTCTCTCAGTTCGATGAAGACTTGCTTAAACATATCAGCCACGAGTTGGCCGACGATGCCGGTCGCGAAAGCGACACGTCATAGCCGGAGCACCCGGGGCTATGCGTTTAGCCTTGGACTATCCTTGGCGCCTATCGGGCAACGGCCCGAAGGTAATTCGGATAGACTTGGCGTAAGCAGGTAACGAATCGAAAGAGAATTTCTTCACCCTGCTTACCGCGTGTAAGCAGGGTTTTTTATTTTCCCTGAACAGCATGAAAATGAACGATTAACGATGAAGGATAGACGATCTGTGAACAAGAACAAAGCGACATCCAGGTGATGTCTTCTGGCGACAACTTGAATTTGGCGAGGACGAGCAGAGAAGCCTCACCGGTGGGGTGTGCCCACCACCAGAAGACAGCGTCACCAAGACGAACGAGACGAATTTTGAATTTACATATTAAGGGCTTCGCAGGAGGTGTGCCCCTAAACACCGAAACAGCCGCCGTGAAACCGCGGGTTGGGATCGAATAGATCGCCAAGAGGTGTTTGTTCTTTGTTGAAATGGCATGGGCCGGGCGCCTGAACCCTCCCGGCCCTTTTAATTTCCGCGGCTGTGATCTAAATAGCAGAATACCTCCTCGCCATGGAGGAAGTCCGGGCGCAACTCCCGGCAGCCGCACCAATTATTCACAGGCTGAGCGTCAGCACGCGGCCGAGTTTCCAAAACTCAGCCTACTCCGGGCAGCACGGAGGCAGCCTGCCATTTTCCGGGGTCGTGGCAGACAAGTAATGCACCTGCCCTGCAAGCAGGTTGATGTGGGCGCGCTACCCACCGACTCCACCATTTTATTGCGGGGAGAATGAGATTCAGGCGAGCCCCATAAGCTCAGCCTCCGTGGGTGCAACTCCCACCCCCGCTACCAATCTCAGGGAAGTGATCCGGCAATCCGGCCGTAACCCGGACGTCTCAAAACATGTCGGAAGCGACGACTGGAGTGTTACCAGCACTTCCCACCATTTGGATCCGTAGCTCAATCAGCAGAGCGCCCCGTTGTCTGCGGGAGGGTTGAGGGTGCAACTCCCTTCGGGTCCGCCACTTTTCACGGAATGTAGCTCAGTCTTTAGAGCACCCGGCTTGGGACCGGGAGGCCGCAGGCGAAAATCCTGCCATTCCGACCATTTCCAGCTGCCGTTGCCGAACATATCAGGCATCCGTCTTCTAAGCGGATAGATGCAGGTGAGAATCCTGCCGGCAGCGCCATTGCCAGATGGTGTCAAATTAGCACGGCGGCCTGTTAAGCCGCTTGTCTTGGTGCGAGTCCAAGCCTGGCAGCCAAATTTACGGAAGGCAGGCAGATATAAGCTGGCTGCACCTGTCTCGAAAACAGGATCGGCTCAAACCCGAGGTGGGCGCGCTACCCACGCCTTCCGCCACTTAAACCTCAACGAACGGAAACCCCATGAAAATCGCCCGTCGCTATCAAAGTCAACTTCTCTTCCGGAGAAATTATAAGCCAGGCCGTGTCGTTCGAATCCGGCCGATCACGAAAATGAACCTCGTGTTTCGGCCCTCGAATCGGTTTGGCATGAAACCACAATTAATCAACGGCTCGTAATTCAAGCGCATTGCAGAAAATGCGGTTAGTTGTGCCGTTGGTCTCGCAAATCAAAACGTATGAATGCAAAGCAAATTGAGTCCAAGTTCACCGCTATAGGCGCGCGTTTGAAAGTCCGCGAGATTCCGACGCGTCGGGTGTTGGTGCCTGTTTGGGCGAGACGAAACATCGCCCAGCCAGATTACGCCGTTGACATCCGCCGCGACGATCGCGGGGAATTCTTCGAACTCCGTGTCCCGGAAACCCTGCGGGAATCGCTGGACGTATCCGTCATGCAGGCCGAGCCGAATCAGCGTCATCTGCTCCTGCTCGTGCGCAAGCCAGGCGAAAAGCCGCAACTTGACCGCTTCCTCTGCGGTCACGACGAGCGCGAATGGTTCGTTGCCGCCGTGCCGGGAGGCGCGTCGTCGGTGCGCCAGGCCATGGATGCGCTCCAGCCCAAGGACGTTCGTGATGCGCTCGCGCGCAATCAGGTCTCGTTCCGCAAGCGTTACGCGCGCAAGAACCGGGCCTTTCGCCGTCAGGGCGAATGGTTCTTCGTGGCGGAACCGTCGTTTGTGGTGGACAGTAAACTGGTCTTTCGCAACGAACCACTCCGACGCGGAGGCGGCAAGCCGCACCTCGTGGAGGATCTTTACCGCACGGGCGGTGAGACGGTTCACGTTTGCAGCCGACATCCGAATGGTGTCACGCCGGACGAGTATCGCTCGATCCTGCGAAGCCATCCGGACGCCGCCCGCTGGGGCTGGCAAGTGATGCGGCGCAATCCGGGCGTTTACGCCCGCGGCGCGGTGCGCCACAGCGACCACGCAACCATCACACTGCCGTTCTGGCATCGGGTTATCATGAACACCGAGACCCAGAGCCGCACGATGGCCAACGTGGCGTTCCTGGACTAAGCAAAACATCGAGATGCGTTCCAACGAGCGCCTCTCGATCCGATTTCCCCGTCCTGTAGCTCAAGAGCAGAGCGCCCGGCTGATAACCGGAAGACCGCGGAGCATTACCGCGCGGGACGACCAAAATTGCCGTGCGCAAGCTCCCCGAGTAGCTGAGGCAAATTAGCGCCTCCCTGAAGAGGAGGAGACGTTGGCGCGATACCAACCTCGGGGGCCATTTACCAATTGTCCGTGAATGCAAAGCAGATCGAGCAGCCGGTCTTTCAAGCCGGGCCTAATCGGT
>JBEKCX010000636.1:0-34715 GCA_050014655.1 Occallatibacter sp.
CAAAGAGGAAGACGTCGAGTACATCGAACGCCGCCTGGAGACCATGGAATATGTGATGGAGAGGGAAACTCAGTCCTTCTTCACCCAGATCCTATTCAACCTTCTCCTGTGCTCGAACTGCTTCCTGCAGAAGATCCGCAAGACCGAGGCCACCTCGGTCAAGCAGAAGGAAGGCCGCAAGGAACCAGTTGCCGGCTACCGCCTGATTCCGGCGCACATGATCTTCCCCTACCTGGAAGACGGCATTCCTGCGAAGTGGCGCCGCTACTTCGACACCGGCGCCCCGTTCCAGGATCTCGACCTCGACGACGTCATCCACCTGAAGTGGGATGTGAAGCCGGGCCATCGCTACGGTACCCCGCGCCTGGTCGGCGTCAAGGACGACATCTTCGCTCTCCGCCGGCTGGAAGAGAATGTCGAGCTGCTGTTCATCAACCATCTCTTTCCTCTGTTCCACATCAAGGTTGGAACCGAGCAGGCACCCGCGACCTTTGATGAGAGCGGTGTCAGCGAGATCGAGCTGATCAAGTGGCAGATCGAGAACATGCCGAAGGAAGGCGTGTTCGTCACTGATGAGCGCGTGGAAGCCAAGGTCGTCGGCGCCGAAGGCAAGGGCCTCGACCCGAAGACCATGATCGAGCACTACAAGTCCCGCATCTTTATTGGGCTTGGCATGAGCGCGCTCGATATGGGCGACGGCAAGAATGCGAACCGCGCCACTGCCGACAATATCTCTCAGAACCTCAAGGACTCGATCAAGGCGGACATTGAGACCTTCGGCGGGTTGATCCGCCTGCTGGTCTTCAAGGAACTCTTCATGGAGGCGACCTACTCGGTCTCCGTCCAGAAGGCCGTCGCGCGCACCTGGATCCTCTTCCATGAGATCGACCTCGACAACAAGATCAAGTTCGAGAACCACGTCATCCAGCTGTTCCTCAACAACCTGGTCGATGAGGACGAAGCGCGCAAGCTGATCGGCAAGAAGGCATTCGAAGCTGCCCAGAGAAAGAAGCTGCACTTCGACCTGCATGTTGTTCGCTTGGTCAAGGAGACCGAGAAGGCCAAGGCCGCGTCCCAGATGCAGATCCTGGAGACGCAGCACGAGCAGATGAAGGAAGCTCTGCCACTGCAGACCGAGCACGCCGAGAAGCAGGCCAACACCGAGAAGGGCCTGCTGCAGGCGAAGGCGAAGCACTCCGAGGTCACATCGGCCCACAAGGTCGCTGTGCTGGAGGCAAAGACCGCGCACCTGAAGGCCGGCGGCGGCCGCCCGCAATCCGCTACATCGAAGAAGAGCTCACCCGCGGCAAAGTCCGTGCAGAACAAGACGACCCCAACGAACCAGCATGGGTTCAACCTCGGTCCGACCAAGGCAAAGAGCGGTCTCGAAGGGCGCGCAGCGGAATTCACTGATGCCCTGACATCCCTCGTTGGGGATCTCCGCGGCCGCGACGGGATCGTATCGATCACCCGGTGGAAGAAGCAGTCGGCAAAGCTGATTGACAGCATTGCAGACCGGATTCTGAGTGAATCCGTTGAGGGAGATGTGAATTCCTATACTAGTCAGGATCGAACAGGGGTTGACCACTTGAAAACCTTGGTGGCCACCACATACGACCCCGAGTTGATCTCTGTGCTCGTCCAGTCTGGACTGAGCCTGAAGGACCAAAATGTCCAGCCCGAACCAGACGAATATCTCGCGTTTTCAGGCGCCGTTCCAGATTCGCAGGACGCCGATCGCGGAAGCACAGAACTTGAAGCCACTGAGTAACGTGCGTGTCACCCCCATTCCGACGCGGTTTGAAGGTCAAGTGCCCATCGCCGTCCCCGGCGTAGGAACCGTAGTCAACAAGTAAATCAAAGAGGAAGCATGGCCTGGATCCAGATGCGTGACTTCTGGACCTTCCGACCGACGGAAGTCCAGGAGAACAAGAGGCACCTGTTCGAGTGCAAGGACTCCCAGTCCGACACCGGACACAGTCTGCTGGTTCATGTAGCAGCTTCCCACTCCGGCATTGTCAACGGCAACCGGCGCTTCTACCGGCCCGACAAAATGCAGGAAAGCGTCCACACCTGGCTCCCACAGAAGGCCTCGGACGGAACAGTTTTGAGGACAGCCCGGCCGGTTCTGATCAGCCACGATGAAAAGGGCGACGTCCTCGGTCGTGTACTCGAAGCCAAGTACATCGATGAGAGCTGGAAGTACGCAACAGAATTTCCTGTCGTCAAGGATTTCCTGTTCTACCAGCGGGACGGCCGCAAGCGGCACGATCTCTACCGGTCGGTTGACTGGATCGTCGACAACCTGGTTGACCTCGATGAGTACACCGGCCTTGGGTACACCGATCTGGGCCTCCGGATCACGAACCCTGAAGCCATTCGCAAGGTGCTGGCTGATGAGTACCTGACAGTTTCCATCGGTTTCAAGACCGATGCTGCTGTTTGCTCACTGTGCCACACCGACTGGGCGAAAGACGGTAAGTGCGGACACAAGCTTGGCGAGATTGAAGACGGCAGGCACATGTTCCTCATCGCCGGAGCAATGGTGAACGAGGAACTCAGCTTCATCAACTTCGCCGCCGATCCATTTGCCACAACGCTCAGCAAGAAGGTTTTGACCGACAGCCTGGAGAAGGCATTCTTCCTGGGCCTCCCAATCAACGAGCAGAACACTTTTGCTGCTAACGGACTGCAGCTCACGGACGGCTTGATCTTTGAAGCCGATCTACAAGCAGCCGAGGAACCAATGTTCGATCTACAAGCAGCCGAGGAATCGATAGACGTGGATACAGCGATCACACAGCTCGACCTCAGTGCCGTAACCGCCGAGCTGAAGTCCAAGGATCTGACACGGAGCCGGGCGTATACGCTCAAGGATTCCCTGGCAGCTTGGACACCTGAATCCGACGAAGACAAGTCAAAGAAGCGCAGTCTCGTTTCGACCGTCAACGCGAAGATCCGCGTGAACAAGTGGGACAAGGTTGAGGATGCGCAGGCCGCTTCAGAGTCAGCTGTAGCCGAAGAGCTCAACACGCTGATGGAAGATGCCAAGAAGAGTGTCGAACCTGGCCCTTCTGGGCAATCCAAAGGTGTGTCGAAGAAGTCGGCCGAGAAGGCCAAAGAGTTCCAGCAGAAGGAAATCGCCTCCAAGCCCGAGCACAAGGAAGACGACGACGAGTGCGAGTGCGCCGAGTGCGAAGCTGATCGTGCGAAGTCTCTGAAGAAGAAGGATTCCGTCGAGGAAGGCACGACCTGCGACCTCGAAGGCGGTTGCGACTGGACAGATTGGGTTGCAGCAGACCAAGCGGAAGCTGATTACTTCGCCGACGCCGATGGCCTCTACGCCGAGATGGAACTGGAGATGGACGGAGCCGTCAAGGACGGCCTGCTTCCCCAGGATCTGATCACAGACGCCAAGCTCTCCAGCGAGAAGCGCAACAAGCTCTCGAAGGGGTCTTTCTGTGGACCGAACCGCAGCTTCCCTGTTCCTGACTGCGCGCACGTTACCGCGGCGCGCCGGCTGATCGGCCGCGCAAAGATCTCCGACGGCACCAAGTCCAAGATCCTCGCCTGCGTCGACGGCAAGTCCAAGACCCTGAAGTGCGAGGTTCCTGCCAAGAAGGCAACTGACGGCGCGGCTACCATCGCCGCCACCGACAGCGCCGCCCGCGAAGTCCGCGCCGCGAAGTTCGTCGATTCCGTCAAGCTGAAGGACGCTGCCGAGAAGAAGGAAGTTCCGCCGGAACAGCGCAGCCGTCTGGTCGACATCATCAAGGATCTCGACAAGAGCTACGATGCCCTCCCGAAGGATGCCCCGTACAGCTACGACGTTCGCTGGATCCTGCGTTCCGCAGTCCGCGCGGTCCTGACTGACTGGGATGCCGACGACGAAGTTACCTGGGCGCTTCAGCGGCTCGCCGGCAACAAGGATCACGTTGTCCTGACCCGCGCCGAGGTTGACGAGAAGGATGAGACCATCAACGGCCTCATGTCCGAGAAGGACGCCCTCTCCGCCGAGGTTACAGCCCTCAAGGACTCCCGCAACCTGATGCTGGCTTCTACCAAGAAGTCCCTCGCACAGCAGATCGTCATGAGCAACGTGCTCAAGGGCCAGGACGGTTACAAGGACCTGAGCCAAGAGCAGATCTCAGAGAAGATCGACACCCTTTCCAAGCGCCACATCACGAGTCTTCGTGACTCGGTATCGGACATATTGTCCGGTCTGAAGTGGACAGACTCTCAAACTGCTGCACCAAAGCCCGCCGAGGCCACCGGAGCAGTCGATGACAAAACGCAGATCTCGGAGACGGCACCCGTTGGAGAACGCCTGACGGACGGTGCCCAGGCAGAGGCTGACGAAGCCCATGAACGCTTCCTGACCAAGCTCCGTTTCATGAGCCCGCTCGAACAGATGCGGCTTCTCGGACAGATCAAGTTCGACTCTGCACAGACCAAGTAAGTAAAGGAAACCACCATGATTGACGTAAATGGCCAGTACTACGGCCAGTTGTATGGACAGGACCGTATCGGTCAAACCACGCCCGACCTTGAGTCGTCCGAATGGCTGCGGCCGTGGCTGCCCATCGCCTACCCGGCGCCCTACCTCCCGACCCTTCGTCAGGACCAGGGACACCCGAAGTTGGCTTCCATCGTGATCGGCGCGCACCAGATCGTCGGTCAGGACAAGAACGGCGGCCTCGTGCCGGCGGGTCTCTTCTGCGGAGCTCAGCCCAACGGTTCGACCAAGTCTGTGACCTCGGTTACCATTGCGAGCGACGTGGCCACCCTGGCTGTAGACCACGCATGGGCGCTCGGCGAGACTGTGAACTTCGCCGGCTTCACCGGCGGGGACGCCGCTCTCAACGGCGCTAAGGTTCTGACTGCAGTAACCCCGGGTGTCTCTGCCTCCTTCGTGACGACCCTGGCAGACGCAGCTACAGCGGCGGTGACCGGCGTGACCGGTGTTTCGGCTCTCGGTGGTCAGTACTGCGTCCTTGTCTATGGTCCGGGCGACGTCAAGTTCGCTTTCAATGCTCAGACCTCCGCACGCGTTTCGGCTGCAGGCCAGTACGCAGTTCTCGCTGCACCGGCAGACGGCGCCGCCGGCGACCGGGTAACGCTGCCCAGCGGTCAGGTCATTACCATCCAGGCTGCTGACCTTGCTTTCGCTCTGACTTGCGATTTGTTCGCAACAGGCAAGGCTCTTCCGATTGGTTGCGCTGTCCGCAACGTGTACCAGTACATCGGTGGCGTTCTGGTTGGCACGAACCTCTCGGCATCCAGCTCGGCGACCGGCATCAACTACGTCCTCGACGGTGTGGTTCCGATCAACTTCACGGTCATGAACTACATGCATGAGATGGGCACCGCCATCCAGACGCAGTTTGCCCTCAAGCTGCCGTGGATCGGTGCAACCCCGACGACCCTACAGACGCTCGCCAACGGCGACGGCATCACGGGCTACGTCCAGGGAATCGGCCGTTCGTTCACCCACTTCACCGGCACGCGCGGCGCGGGCGCAGGCAACTTCTCCTTCGGTACTCCGGTTGTGGCCAGCGTTGCTGCCAACGGCTCCGATGCGGGCAACTTCGCTCCGTACAACCCGGCTGTCAACAACCCGGGCGAGATCATCGGGCGCGTGATCGGGATCCAGAACCTGAACCCGGTTGGCTTCCTGAACCGCGTACGCACCCAGTTCGACCGGCCGATGGTCGGTCCGATGGTGGACCCGAACCCAGCGGCAATCCGTATGGGCGGTTCTGCAACCCGCGGTCTCCCGTACCACATCTCGGTCACGACTGACGCGGTCTTCGTGTACGCCGTTGACCAGAGCAAGACGCTGCGCCCTGAGTACTCCACACAGGTTCTCGTTCGCGTCAACCTCTAACCCACCAGGACCATCACGAATGGTGCAGACGATCATCACCAGCGGCAAGGCCGTGCTCATCAACGGCGGCCTCCGCTGCAACAATCCCCGGGAAGCTGACCCGACTAAGAAGTGTGGTCGGCAACTCGTGAGGACGAACTCGGCCGGCCAGATCGCTGGCGACTTCCTTTGCCCTCGCTGCGGTAACCACATTGAAGTCACGGTCGCCAGACCCTAGTCGGCTTCGATTCATCACCCAACTCAGCTCTCTGTCCGCACCAGGACTGAATTGCCTTCAGGAGGCATGCACTCATGCGTAACACCCCTTCTTACGAGATGTCAGACGCCGACGTTTCGAATCTGGCTCGCCTCGATTCCATCTTTCGGACCAATGGGTACGACCCAGATAAAAAGCAGCGCGTCACGATGAAGGACGCCATGGACGTGCAGAACGCTGCGTTCCTCATTCCTCGCGTCATGACCCAGATGGTGCAGGAAGGCATCGAGCCCCTGCTCATCGGCACCCACCTCCTGCAGCGCATCGAGTATGAGCAGGGCATGATGACGGTGTTCCCGGCCATCGAGCCTCTGCGTGCAGAGGAAGTTGCCGACGGCGCGGACGTTCCGTTCGTCAACATCAACATCGGTGGGGCGCAGAGCTTCGGCGTGACCGTCAAGCGGCACGGCCTCGGCCTCAAGATTCACGAGCGCTTCGTGAAGGAGAACAGCTATCCGTGGATCAACTACTGGCTGCGGCTGGCTGGCAACGCGCTTGCGCGTCACAAGGAAGAGTACATCTTCTCCTTCATCTCGCAGCTGGGCACGGTTGTCTATGACAACAACCCGGCAGCCCGTTTGACCAGCGCGCTGGTCCAGCCGATCAAAGGCCCCACGACCGGTCGTAACTACAAGGGCGTGTACAACGGCTCCATGACGCTGGACGACATCTTTGACATGTACGCCCAGGTTATGGCCCAAGGTTTCATCCCGGACACGCTGCTTGTGCATCCGATGACCTGGCTGATGTGGGTCAAGGACCCCGTCCTTCGTGAGTTCGCAATCCAGGCTGGCGGCGGTTCCTTCTTCGCCAACTGGAGTGGCAACCCGGCATCGCTCGGCAACAAGTTCTACAACTTCCAGGGACTTGGTCTCGGCCAGGGTCAGGAAGGCAAGTACCAGAATGGCCAGCTCACCGGCGGCCAGACTTCGCACCCTGCCGGCCTGCCGCAGCGCCAGGACTCTGCCTTCCAGCTGCCGAACTACCTCGGCCTGCCGTTCCGCATCCTGGTCTCCCCGTTCGTCAACTTCGACCCGATCAACCGCGTCACCGACATTCTCATGTTCGAGTCGCGCAACCTCGGCGCCTTGATCGTTGGCGAGGACGCACATGTGAAGGACTGGACCGATCAGCGGTACGGCTTGAACTACATGGCGATCGAAGAGACCTACGGCTTCGGTATCCTGCACGAGGCACAGGCAGTCGCAGTCGCCAAGAACGTGAAGGTACGCCCGAACGAGTTCGTTCTGCCGGCACGCTCGGTGTTCAACCTGTCGGATGCTTCCAGCACCTTCCAGGACATCATGGATCCGACGCTCAAGGCATTCGATGCGACATCTCCGCTCGACGTCAACTCGGCAACCTAACCACAACCTGCACCATGGAAGTGCTACCGAAGGGCGGCGGCGGATTACACGCTGCCGCCCTTCCTGATTTAGGTGCTGTCTTTGGATCGAGCCTGGTAATGCCGGACTCTGGATTCAGAGGTCTCTATGTCCAGTCTCATCGTGTTGCCGGAGAGCACTCCGGTCGCGGAAGAACCGCTTGCTGGCAAGGTGTTGATGCTCAACACCGCCGTCCGGCCCCGCTTTCAATGCTACGGCTTCTGCGTCACTCGCAACTCGCCCATTCAAACCGTTCCTGCATTCGCCATGGAAGCGCCTCTGCGTAAGGCACTTGCAGAAAAGGTGTTGATGGACGTCACTGGCACCGGCGCCGCCGCCGGATCCCACGCCAAGATCATCGCCGACATCGACAAAGCCGTGAAGGCTCAGACGATGAGCCTGGTCCAGGAAGGCGAGGAGATCGGCCCGCCGGTCCTCATGGGGACCGACGCCAAAGGCAACTCCTACGTGATCACGCCCAAGGATGATGAGGACTATCAGCGCATGTTGGAAGAGGTTCGGACCACCGGATCACTTCGCATTGAGAAGCCGAAGGCCAAAGCAGCAGCGGCTTCTGCAACAGGCCTGACCTCTATCTACGAAGAGGATTTGCCAGATCCTCCATCTACTGGAGAGTAAATGCCAGCACCTAGCATCCTCAGTTCCTCACCTGCATCGGGTACCCTCGATGTGGTCCTTGGCACTGCGATCAAGGTCGGCTTCAGCGTAGTGATGGATACCACCACCATCACCAGCTCCACGTTCTCTCTCACAGGACCTGGCCAGACCGGCATTGTCGGTCCCGACGAGATGATCGCCAAGGATCCGCGGGTCAAGACCGGCCGTGAGTACATCCCAGGCACCTTCACCTTCTCCACCGACACCAACGGGAACACGGTGGTCACTTTCACCCCGCGCCGCCCGCTCCGCCCCAACGTCACCTACACCGTTCTGATCGTAGGTACTTCCCAGCTCAGCAGCGACGCCGTTAAGGGTGCGGATGGAACCACCCTCGATTTCAACTACGAGTGGTCCTTCACCACAGGCGATCTGAACCTCAAGACACCGCCGGCATCGTCCCCGCTGCCGTCCCTATCGATCCCTCTCGACCCCTCGCAAGTCAAGATTCAGCAGCGGCTGTGGGCCGTTGGCAACGACCTCTCCCAAGAGATCGACATCATCTTCCCGGGGCCGATTGATACGACCTCGGTGACCCCGGAACAGATTCTTCTTTCCCTCGAGCCCATCCTGAACGACCCGTTCGTTTCGGTTCCAAGCGGCCTCACTCCCACCGTAACCATCGAGGGCAACAAGATCACTGTGCTGATTGCAGGTTGGTCCCTCGACTAGAAAGCGAGGCCCACTGTGGCAGATCTCAACAAGGCCATCCTTTATGTCTTCCGCAACGAAGATCGCAAGATGACTGGGGCAGTTACAACCGATCGCGGTGGAAAGACCCGGTTCGGTGTAGCTCAGAAGTTTCATCCGGATATGGACCCGTCGTTCTATACGTGTCCGGCCTGGGAGGCTCTGGCGCAAGCGCAGCAGCTCTACAAGAACGTCTACTGTTTGCCACTTCTGATCGGCAAGATCACCTTTCAGCCGATCGCCAACAAGCTACTCGACATCGGCGTCAACTGTGGCGTCGACGTCGCAACCAGGATGGCACAAACCGGCGTAACCAACCTCGGTGTTCCAGTAGCGATCGATGAACATATGGGACCTGCCACCGTCGCCGCGGTCAACAAAGTGGACGCCACCAAACTGATGAGTCAGCTGATCGTTCAGTCCCAGGATCACTACCGTCAGGTAGCTGCCGATCTGAAGGCTTCACCTGACGAAATTGCGAGTTGGCTCACGAGGGCCAGCAAGCCAGGAGTGTAACTCATGTCTACGATCTCTCAAGAAGCCGCAAGCGCTCAGAAGGACGCAATTGCTGCGGCCAGCGAAGCAACCTCTTTCTTCAACTCGCCGGCGTTTCACAACCACATCAGGACCTGGACCTTCGTGATCCTGGCCATTTTCCTGATGGGGTTCTTGTACGTCCACGAGTCCAACGCCAACGCCGCCAAGAACGCCCTGGCCGATCAGATCACGAAGCAGGGTGAAACTCAGCAAGCCAACATCGACAAGCAGATCTCCGCGCTTCACGATGACACCAAAGCGCAGGTCCAGCAGCTGCAGGTACAGATCACGCAGGTGCAGACTGTCGCCCAGGCCATCGCCTCCATCAAGTCCAACATTCCTCCGGTGACAATCACGCCAATCGTGACCCAGCCGGCAACCGCCACCACCCCGGCAGTAACCACGGCACCGCAGCAGGCAACCGGTACGACGCCTGTCGCAACCATCGACGGCACTGACCTCAAGACACTGGCTGACAATGAACTGGCCTGTAAGCAGCAGACGGTCGAACTGACCAGCTGCCAGCAAGAGATCACGCTCGACCAGCAGAAGAATCAAGCGCTCACGACGGAGGTCACTGGCCTCCAGAAGATCAAACTCGAACCAGCCTGGAAGAAGACTTTGAAGACCATCGGTCAGGTCGCTCTGGGCATCGTCATAGGAAGGGCGAAACTCTAAATGAACATCCTCACCAGCATCAAGCAGAAGCTCCCCGCGCTCAAGGCTGATTTCAGCCGGGCAGAAACCTACGTCAAGACCCTTGTTGTAGCCTCCGTCTCTGGCGCCGCCGCCGACGTCGTCAAGGTCCTTTCCACGGCCGACCGTGACACCATCCTGTTCACCCAGGCCGGTCTCGTGGTTCTGAAGCACACCTTCCTGTATGGCGCCGCTGTATCTCTGATCGGCCTGTTCACGAAGTCTCCCCTGTTGAGCACACTGGGCGCTCCCGCGGCTCCCGCGGCAGCTCCGACAGAGGCTGCCAAGTAACCAATCATGACCTACCCCGGTGACATCAAGAACCTAGTCCTATCGATTACTCGAGCGGACGGAACAGCACCCGTGACCACGGTCAACCCCGTGGTCACGGTGGTGCGTCTCGTCGACGGGGTAGTCATCATCAATTCGCAGGCGATGACGATGCTGGCCGGCTCACAAGCTGTCTGGTACTACGCCTGGAACACGACTGGCGCTTTGAACGGCGACTACGTGACCATCGTGTCTTACGCATCGGACGGACTGACGATCAGCGGACGCATGCTTGAGACCATCACCATCGGTGACAGCCGGATCACTGGAACGGTCGCGCTTGACGCAACCGTCGCCAAGGATGCCACTGTGGCCAAGGACGCAACCGTTGCGCACTTCACAGACCTTGCAACGGTGGATCCGGACAACTCCACTTCAGTGCAGGCGATCCTGGCGAAGACAAACAATCTGCCACCCGACCCTGCGAGTTTGACCGTGCTGAATGCAGTCGGATCGAATGTTCAGGATCTCCACGACTTCAATGGAGGCACCTGGACGATCGACAAGACACAGAATCCGCAGGTGTTGACAATACTCAGGCCATCTGGCGCCGTACTGCTCAAGTTCCAGTTGACGGATAGCAGCTCGGCTACAGCTCGCACGCCGACTTCCTAAGAGGGTCTGGCTATACTAGCCAGTCTTTAGAAGCACCGGTCCACTCGCGCACTGTCGAGTGTTGGAGCGTGCTCACTTTCAGAGTTGTAAGGATGAATCAATGAGTGGAGCTCCACAAGACATCTATCAGTGGTTGTCTGCCGTCTCGGTTGTTGCCGCAGGCTACGCTGTCAGGCACGCTGTTGGGTTGTCCGGCCGGTTCCTGAAGCTGGAGACCCGCTACGAAGAAAAGGTCAAGATCATCGACACGATCGCAGTGCAACAGAAGACCGACGGCACTTTGCTTGCGGTGCACACGAAGCAGCTCGAAGCCCTAGCCTCCATCAACGACAAGCTGGATGCGCTGCCTCGCCGCGAAGAGATTGATCACCGGTTCTCCGGAATTGAATTGGCTTTGCAAAAGCAATCCAGGTAGGTACTGAATCCATGATGCATTTGATTGAGCGGCCATCCGCCGCTCTTCCGCTGTCCTTGATCGCAACCGCTATCAGCGTGGTATCGCTCATCTATTCACGCGTCCTTGGACGCAAGATCGAGAAGCTGGTGGAGAAGATTAGCGCACTATAAGCGTGTTCTTGCTCAGGACGGTCCGCCACGTTGATCTCCGCTCTCGATTGTGGTGACATCCCGCACGACGCCGCCACTCGTGCGGCCTTTCTTGTCTTATGAGCCAAAACACAGACCTCGCGCTTTATTACACCCGCGATCAGATCAACCAGAAGCTGGAGACCCTTGTTGTCTCGCCTAGTACTGGCAGCACTACGCACGCTGAACCTCTCACCGACGGCGTAGGCGATTTCATCTTTGCAGGCGGCGACATCGTCGTGGTCCTGGGAGTTCCTAATTGAGTGCGCTCAGCCAAGTAATCCTCCGTGATGTTTACGCAAACCTGCCAGCAGTTGGTATACCTGGCAGGCTCTTCTACGCCACGGATACACTCCAGGCATACCGTGACAACGGTACGTCCTGGGATTCCTACGGCTCGGGCGCGGCCGGAGCAACTGGCCCCACCGGCCCAACCGGTCCCGCTGGGCCTACGGGGGCAGCCTCAACTGTTGCCGGACCAACGGGCCCGACCGGCCCCATCGGCCCGACTGGATCTTCTGGCACAGCCGGCAGCACTGGAGCAACTGGCGCGACCGGTCCGACCGGGCCTACAGGAACAGCAGGCGCAGCCGGAACTGCCGGAGCCACCGGCCCCACGGGTCCAACCGGAGCCACCGGCACGAGCGGCAACACGGTCTGGAACGGCACGGGGGCTCCTTCGAACACCCTCGGCGCGAACGGCGACTTCTACATCGACACTGCGGCGGATAACCTCTACGGGCCTAAGGCCTCAGGCGCATGGCCCACAGGCGTGAGCCTGGTAGGACCGACCGGAGCCACGGGACCCACAGGACCCACAGGACCCACAGGAGCGACTGGAACGGCGGGCTCGGCAGGGGCAACTGGCCCTACTGGCCCCACTGGAGCGACAGGGGCAACCGGCGCAACCGGACCAGCTCCGAGCGGCGCAGGCAACCAGTTCGTTGGCACTCCCAACGGCGCGACGGGAACCGCTGGACTGCGTTCGATCGTGCAGGCGGACCTTCCCACTACATCAGCATCCGCCGCGGGCGTACAGCAGGAGAGCTACACCTACGCGGCGGACACCGGAACGGCCAACGCCTATGCGGTCACGTTGTCTCCGGTACCGTCCATTGTTGCTGGGTCCACAGTCTGCTTCCAGGCGGCCCATACCAACACAGGGGTCAGCACTCTCTCGGTCAACGGTGGCAGCGCGATCGCGATCAAGGCGAATGGATCATCCACTGCACTCGCCGCCGGAAACATCACCGCCGGTCAGATCATCGATGTCACCTACGATGGCACCGAGTGGCAGATGATCGTCCCCGGGTTGGTCAACCCGATGACCACCTCGGGCGACACCGTTTATGGAGCAACGGGTGGCGCGGCGACACGTCAGGCAATTGGAACGACTGGTCAGGTCAAGACGGTTGTCGGAGGTCTTCCGGCCTGGGCCAGCCCGAACCAGGGAGGCAGCGTTGTCACCTGCAATCGTCTTCCCGCCGCCTCGCGCGTTATAGGCACGGTCTACCAAAACACTTCGTCTTACCCACTCATTGTGATGATGACGGACGGGGCCAACGGAGCTTCGACCGTTGCCTTCACCGATTCCACCACCACACCCACGACCCAGGTGTACTCCTACCTGGCCCTGGGCGGAGGCAATGCCAACCCGTGCGTGTTCCTGGTCATGCCGGGCAACTATTACAAGGTCACCGGCACCAGCACCGGGCAGTGGGTCGAGTACACCTTCAACACGGGATCATTCACCGCCAGCGGCGACCTAGTAGGCACCAACACCCTGAGCTCGAACTATCAGAACACAGGCTCTGGATTCCGAATCGTCGAAGTCGTCGTCTCCGGGCAGAGTGCTGGTGGAACCATCTCGGTTTTCTGCGATACGACTACGACGCCGTCAACGCAGATATTCGAGCAGACCTCAGGGGCCACGGCGTCCAACTCCGTCTTCTTCATGGTCCCGCAGAGCTACTACTACAAGGTCACGGCCAGCGCTGGAACCTTGGCACACTGGAACGAATACACCAGCAACATCCCGGCCACAATCTCCGCCAACTTGCTCACCGCGTTCTACCCTACCCGAGCCATGGATGAGACGTCGGCAGCGCCATCGGTTACCTGGAACAACCTCAACAACACGGGCAAGCTCCGTTTCACGGCGATCACCTACAATGACGGCAACACGGGAACCCTCCATATCGCGGTGGATGAGAACTGTCCGCCCAGGTACACTCCCTGGCAACACTCGCAATCAGGCAGCGACATCCGTGGAGGATGCGCTTTCCAGATGCCGATGGAGTTCCTTGCTGCATGGCAGGACTCGGGCACCGTGACAGGCAGCACCTGGTTTGAATACTCGATCGGCTAAGCCGCCTTCTGGATTAGGTCCTTCAGTATCTTGATCCACGGCTGCATCCAAGGCACGTCGCGCGAATTGATATCCATCTTCACCACAATCCGGTCCGCAAGCGCTATCTTGCCGACTTGACACGCCGCGAAGGCGAACTCATAAGGCATCAGGTGGTTGTAGATGGTCGCATTGATGAAGAGCCGGTCCTTCGGATACGGGAAGTCATGTCCCCAGATTGACGCGAACAAGAACGCCATCTGGTAATTGCCAAGCTCACGGTAGTGGCAGACGACCTCATAGATGGGCTCGATTCTGGCCGGGCGGTAAGCATACGCCTTGAGGAACAGAGGCAGGACCTTCTGGTCCCAGTCCTCTTTCAGCAGCATCGCCATCCGGGCCTGCTGATACATGGCGTACCAGCGCTCCTCGTCGAAGCCTTCGAGCTTTGCCCGCCGCGCATACCAGTAGAAAGCTTCGCTATATCGGTTGAGGTCCTTGTACGACTGGGCGAGGTAGAAGAGATCCCGCGGGTTTTCCGGGTCAGCCAACACTGATTTGGTCAGCAGGCAGACATCGCGCTCGAACTTGTCAGTCCGCATCCCCCCGTCACAGAAGTGGGTCAGGCTGATCTCCGGGATCAGCTCATATATCGAGGCCGTTGGTGACGAAATGTACTCGTGGGTGACCCCGGTGTAGACCCACTCGTGCTTCGATGACACCAGCATGGTTTGCGTGTAGTCGAGATTGCCTTCGTAGCGAAGGTCATAGGCATCCGCGGTCAGCTTTTCCTTGAAGGGAGCATGAACATTCAAGACCATGTCGGCATCAAGGATCAGGGTGTAATCAGCCTTCGGCCGAGCGAGCCGTACAGCGAGCGCGCGGTTGGCCCCAAAGTTTATCCAGGGGATCTCATGCAGATCCCCAGGCAAGTCGCCCAGGATATCCCGCACGATTTCTTGAGTACCATCTGTCGACCCAGTATCGCAAACGATCCAAGAATCGATCCATGGCTTCGCGGACTCTAAGGCACGTCGGATCACAGCACTTTCGTTCTTCACCATCATCGCCAGGCAAATAGTTGAGCTCATGCAGTCATGATGTCTTCGGCGCCGGCGGCTACCAAAGGCTGAACCCATGGCAACGGCAGGTCAAACCCGGCTGATTCAGTTCTGGATCGCGGACGTCAACAGCGTCCCGATCACGACCTGCACTCTCGCCAGCTTCACCATCACTTTCACGCGCAACGGGGTGACTTGTACCGATCCGCTGACCCTGGTGAATAACGGCGGTGGCAGCTACTGCATCGAGTACACACCGTCGGCCGCCGGCAGCGACGTCATCAACATCGATGACAATGTCGACGATCTCCACTACTGTGACATCGAAGTCATCGATCCGACCAGCGATGTCCTGACCTTGACGCAGGACTACGGCGGATCCGGCGCTCTCAAGGTAGGCATACCCAACTCGGCGACCTACACGCTCTATGTCTACGATTCCAGCGACTGGGCGACTGGAAACACTGCGACGTACATGGCACTCGCCTACACCGCGCTGGACTCTTCCGGCAACTGGTTGACTCCCTCTCTGTACGTTGTCCCCGGCACATATCACATCGTGATCCGCAACGGCGCCGGAGCCGTTCAGGTCCTCAAAGCGTACCTCCAGGTCTAACCTTGCTCAACCTGATTCTTCATGTGACCTTGCCCGCCGGCATCCGCCTGACCAACAACCTGGTCGTCCAGGAGCCGGTCACGTTCGACATCCTGAGCGCGTGCTCTCCTTTTTACGCCTCCGTCGACCAGGTCAAGCTGGCCGGAGGCCCGCTGCTGCGCAAGCTGCAGGACATCACCATTGCGTGCGCGATCTATGAACGCAGCAAGGAGAGTGACCTGCTTCTCATTCACAAGCCGAACGGAACTGGCGATGACACGCTCCGCTTCATCGGCGCGCAGAATCAGTGGGTGCAGGCGAAGGCCGCGCGCGAGCTGCTCTTGAATGTGAGCTCTCTCGCCGGCGGCCCAGGAACCCACGTCCTGGCCAACTTCAGTGTCAGCCGCCAGAAGGGATTTGAGAGCGAGGGTCTTCCTGAACGCCTCAAAGACCTGAAAGAGAAGATCACCGAGTACGAGATCACGATCCGCTCCCGCGGCCGTGTAGCGCCGGGTGGACACGCCAAGGCGGTCATGGCAGCCAAGGGCGTGCTCGATTGGCAGGAACAAACCCCAGGACGTACCTGGATCGTGACTGGCATGGGCGCGAACACCAACACCCCGAACAGGATCTCGAGCACCGGCGGCCGCGGCAAGAGCGTGAAGTTCTTCGGCAGCCCGCTCTTCTCCGGCATGATGTCCGGCTACCGCATGGGAATCTGGCAAGCCGGATCTCCACTGCATGCCATCACGCCGTTCGCATTCCCGCTGACCGGAGCCTTCTAATGGACTTCTATGGCGGCACCGCCGCTTCCAACAGCGATCCCTTCTCTGCAGTCATCAATATGCGGGAGGAGATGCACAAGGTTCTCTTCGGTAGTGTCGATGTCCCGCGCCAGGGCCAGCTCGTCATCCTGCGCGAGTTCAACGACAAGACCTGCCCGGCCTGTTGGAGCGAAGACCAAGGCGGCACCCGGGACGTGAACTGCGTCTACTGCGCCGGTGAGGGATACCAATTCACCGAGCGGGTCGTGACCATGGCGGTCTTTGCCGGCGTCGCGCCAGTCTACAAGCCGGCCGTCCTCGGCACCGGCCAGTACCCTCTGTCCGAATACGGCGACACCGACCCCAATCGCTACACCGGCTTCGCCGAATGGAACATCTGGCCTGACTATGACAGGTACACCCTGCCCCGTAACAAGACGCCGAATAAGCTCTACCAAATCAAGGTCGACGGGGTCGGCCGACTGGCATTCGATCCGGCCTCCGGAAGCCCAATTCGGGCGGCAAAATGGAAGATACTGTCGGTCACTCCGATCCGCGGAGACGACAGTCAAGTGGCCTACCTCGAGTTGGGTCTCATCAAGGAGAACATCTCCTAAACCCTTATCCGACATATTGTCTGGTTCTCCTATACTAGACAGGCCCGATAGGGGGATTTTCCATTGGGCACGCCGAACCCAGCATGTCCGCTGCCGGCGAGTCGTCAGATCCCTCCGCTGCGATCCACACTCGCAGCTGCAGATCCAGATGGATTCTTTGCGGCCGTGGGTAAGGCCCTTGCCCTCCATCTGAAGACTGAAGAGACCCCCGCCGGTGCCCAGCCCTTCTATCTGCATCAGTTCCCCAAGGAACGCGTAGGCACGGTAGACGCCCCGTTCGACGGCATCACCTTCAAGGTTCTTAGCTCTGTCCCAGCGCCGACGCGCAATGACGGGACCGTATCTCGCCGGCCGTTCACCTTCACTGAGCCTGATCCACAACGGCAGGGCTACCTCAAAAAGACCGATACGTGGATGGAAATCGTCACGGTCGAGTTCACGATCTGGTCCAAGTCGAATCCGACTCGCGGCAAGCTCGTCAACTGGTTTCACCGCTTCATTCTCCGGTACGCGAATGCGTACAAGTTCTTCCTGGCGCGCGGCATCGACAAGCTCCAGTTTGTCGGTCGCGGCGAAGACGGATTCGAGACACACGAGCAACAAGAGATCTACTTCGGCACCCTGACCTACCAGTGCCGCGTGCAGTTCCTGGACACCTACATCGAGAGGCAGCTGGATCAGCTGACTGTCATTGCCCAGCTTGGCCAAGACCAACAAACCATCCTTCAGACGGCCTAACGCCGGACCTTGAGAGGGAGATTCTCTAAATGCAGACTTTCAACTACCTTCCGGGCACCATCATCAACACTGTGGACGGCGGTCTCACGACCTCCTACACGCCCAGCGACGATGCCGTTCTTGTGCTCGGTACCGCAGGGGATGGTGTAACCGACACTCCCTACCAGGTCACCAATCTTGGCACCGCCTCCCAGGAGTTTGGCTTCGATGGAAGTCTGTTCCGGGCGATCGCCGAAGCTGCGACCTACTCCGACAACGTCATCGGCTACCGCATCGGCACCTCGGCGATGGAGCTCAACGGCGTTGGCGCGGACACCACAACGGGCGCTGTCACTCCGGGATTCAACATCTCCTTCTCGGAAGTCACTTCCGACGCGGCCACCCGCTACATGATCTGGTACGCTGCCGGCGTTCTCGCCGTGTGGCTGGATGGAAACATCCAGTTCTCGAACCAGGCCGGTGCGGCTGTGGATACGGGCAACATCTCGATCTCCAACGCCGCCGGCGCTTCCGGCGCGGCTGCAGTTGTCGGCAACACAGGCCTCGTTCTCGGCACGGGTGCAACTCCGACCCTGACAGGTGCGGTCTCTGTGACAGCCGCGGCAGCTCTGACCGGTACAACCGGTGATGCAGCTCCCACCTTGGTTGTTCCGATCGACGGCACCTCCCTTACGCAGCGTCAGATCTATGTTGCGATGCGTGAGGCATTCGATCTTCTCCAGGGAATCCAGGTGAAGGTCGTTGTGGTTCCCGATGCCGCCATCGACAACCCGAACGTTGCCTTCTATGTTGCGGGTGACGCGACCACGATCGCAAACAACCCAGCAACGAACCCGAGCGCGCTCGACTGGCTCCTGGTGACCCAGGACCAGTACGAGGACAACATCTACCAGTGGGCTTCGGAGACCACCAACTCTGCAGGCGCAACAGTAACGGCGATGACCGCGATCAATGCAGCGGCTCGTGTCGCCGCCGGCTTCTTCGAGGTCAACTTCGCTCACTCGATCGCCAGCTTCTGCGCCGAGATCAGCCAGATCGGACCGAAGTGCGTTGCCGTCATCGGCACCTCGCTGCCGCCTTCACCTTCGCTGACCGACACCCGTCGGTGGGTTGGCTTCCTGCCGGTCTACAACGCCGCAGGCGAACCGACCCGGTACGGCGGAGGCCTCCTGGGCATCCCGTACCTGACCGGCACGACTGCGACCAAGATGAATCCGTTGTGCTCGGACTACGCCACTGGCTTCCGCCAGCCTGGGCTGTTCGTGACCACAAATGACGCCTACGACGGCCCTGTGGTCTACGACGCCAACAACAACCCGAACGATGCCGGCGCCTATCTCCATGTCTTCGCCGACTTCGGTTTCCTGTCCACGGCCTATGCCCAGAACTACGTGGGCAACGGCGCCTGCCTGGTTGCCGGCTACCTCTCGCAGCTCGATGCAGCAAGCGGCCTGACCAACAAGCAGATCTCGATGACTCAGGTCTGGAATGGCCTTCCGTCCCAGCTCGACGCTCTGACCGAGGCCAAGATCAGCGTGCTCCGCAGCAAGGGTGCCAACCAGCAGCCTGCTCTGTTGCACGACCTTACCGCGGCCACCGACGCGAGCGACTACACCAACATGGTGCGCGTCCGTTGCATGGGTGTGGTCATCCAGACCCTGCTCAACCGCGCCAACGCCTACATCGGCCAGTCTTCACTCGACGGCCTGACCCTGGTGTCGATGCAGACCCAGTTGGTTCAGGATCTCGTTGGCCTTCAGACCCGTGGCTACTGCACACGCGCAAACGTGGCAGTTCAGTCGACTCCCGCCCAGCAGAAGATCGGACATGCGACGCTCTACATCACTTGCCACCCGGCAGATGAGCTGATCCAGATCACCGCGTTTGTAGCCGTCGGCCAGTAAGCCGCTTCAGCTGTTTGAGTCCGGCGAGAACATCCGCCGGACGCCCTCCCTCCTTCCTCCACCCTCTCATCAGGAGAAACCACTGTGTCCTTTCCACTCGTTGGCGGCGCTCTCGAGAGCCCCATCACTCAGTCCTATAACTCGTTCGCTGGCGCAGACTATCGCTGCAACATCGGCCCGTACTACTTCGCCGAACTGCAGGGTATCAGCTACTCCGTGACGCGCGAGAAGGCACCGATCTACACGATGGGCTCCCCCGACCCACGGGCATACTCCCGTAACAAGCGCGGCATCGCCGGCAGCCTGGTATGGGTGAACTTCGACCGTCACGCGCTCCTCGCCCTGTTCAACGCGGCGCGCGGCAAGTTCGTCGCCGATGTCGATGAGATCCGTCCTCAGTACTCGAATCCAGATGCGGTCAACTCCGCCTCCGCCGTCTTCAATAGCTCCCTTACTCGCGACCTCGGTCCTTCGGTTGGAGCCACGATCGACACTCTGGATTCGACCGTGTCCGGCCAGAGCTGGACGGAGCTCGCAGTGCCCTGGTACAGCGACCAGATTCTTCCGTTCGATGTGAGCATCGCTGCTGCAAACGAGTACGGCGCAATGGCCGGCGCAAAGATCCTCGGACTCGAGATCATAAATGAAGGTACTGGCGTGTCGATCGACGACACCGTCACCGAGACCCAGGCCACCTTCGTCGCACGTTCGATCGAGCCGCTGCAGGCCATCGCTTCGCCGTTCAGCGCAGCTCAGCTGGGCGCAACCCTCTAAGTCGTTAGCCACACTCCGGTCATCAGCCTGAGCCCTACCCTGGATCCGAGGGCCTAAATCGGACACAACCTAAGGCAGCCTTGGCTTTGGCACTCGTAGCCTCACGAGTCAAGCTAAAGGCTGCCTTGGTAGTGTCGGTAGTGTCTCATTTTGAATAATCCTCAGGCGGCGTAGTCGGCTCCCTCTTTGGTCTTAGCTCCAGCAACTCCTCCACCACATATCCGGCGCTGGTTCCGTCTGAGAAGGTCACAAACACCCCATCTTTGCCGTCCATCTCCGCAACGAGTATTTGGACAGAGTTGGTCATTTCCGCATACTACCCGCTACAGGGAGCACCGTTCAGTGCAGAATTGCTCAGTTTGAAATTGTGAACTGAATCACGAGACGAGTCATTCCGCAAACGCCACATCTTCCTTCGGATCGTGAGAAGCCAAGCACAAGCCTGCCCCTTGCAAGGTGCCGAGTGGATTCATTCACCATTGCTCGGTTACCCCAGCCGACTTCCCTTCGGATGCACGCATCACAGAAACTCGTGTTAGAGCGGCTCTTGATGAGGGCAGACACCTGATCGCGCATCGTCATTGCCATTTTTCATCTTGGCGGTCTCGCATGAGTGCATACTCTCAGGCAAAAGTGGGGCATGGCAAGTCAAAAGCGGTTATCCGGCCAGAGCCACGATTTCCTTATAGCTCCAAACGTGATTGGACAGGCCAGCGGCCATCGCCGGGGGGATCTTGACGGTCAAGTATCACCCGTTCACGCCCTTCAATCTCGAAAGCTGATCCTCAGTGAGCTTCAGCGTCACACCTCCGCGCCCGACGATGAATTCAAGGGGGGGCTCAGCCGGGTGTCTCGTGGCTGTCGGCGGCAGGGTCTTCTTCATTGACTTCGTTGAGGATGTCGGTGAACTCTGCCGCATCGAACACTTCGCCGCAGAGTTGGCACTCGACAAACTCAGCGTCCTCCTCGCGGGCGACGACGCGAACCTGCGGATGTTTGCATGATGTCGGCATAAGGGGAGGAGTTTGGGCTGTCAAAGCGTCATCTCCTGTCATCGTGGATAAAGTCCTCGCAGGTCGTTTTCTTTTAGGGTTCGGATATCACAGCCAGCGGGCAGAGTTTCACATGAACGTCCTTCTTACACTCCGAAGTGTCCCATGGGACGAGGGTGCAGCCCAACTTGAGGCAGTTCACTCTTCTGTCGAGGGCTTCTTGTAAGAGAGCCCTTTCTGCTTCGCTGTGGATGAGCAATGCGTGGGTGTCCTTCATCTGTTTGTGGGTCATGTGGTGACCATCGTCCCACAAGATCGTTTTGTCGGGTTGAACGGTTCCCGTTGTCCCATTGGCTATCCATACAACACGGGTGCCCGTTTCAAGGCTATCGACGAATGCACGGATGCTATGACGACTGGCTTCGAATTTCATAGCGGCCCCTCGATACTCTCTGTGCGGTGGTGTAGCACTGCCTTTGGATTAGTGTCAATGCATCCTTCAGGTATCCACCCCACAATGGCGGCAATCCCTCGCTCCTCCGGCGTGAATGGCGGATTGAGATAGCTGCCAAGAGAGCCATTCAGGTCGGCGCGTTGCAGCCAAGCCGCCACGGCATAGGCTACTTGGTGAGCATCCTCTAGACCTTCCCTGTCACTTCCCTGACGACCCGTGTAGCGATTTGATTCACGTCCTCGCGAGTCATTTTCTTGGTCGGCTTGGGCTTCGCGGATTTGATGGGTTTCTTTGAGGGGGTTTTCATGGTTTCAATGCAGGTGCTTTGTCTCTTCGAATAGCCCAGATAACCAGCCCTACCATGACGACCCAGCCCATTATCTTAACGTCTCCTCATAGAACTGGACGACCCCAGAGGAGGTCATTAGCCGCCAATTGGCACATCCCTACGACGATGACTCCCATAGCGGCTAGAGCGATTTTCGTTTTGCGGCTCATGCGTTGATCCTTACCCACCGAGTCTAATCCCTTGGCCTGCCCTGTGGCCTTCGTGTTTGATCCCTCCCATGGTTTTCTCCCCCTTTACAAGTAGCGGGTTGGTTCCAGGCGGCAATTTTACCGACCTGGTAAGCGGCGGTGTGCCGGCGGCCCCACTGCCTCCGGTGCCCGCGCCATCCTCACCTACCTACTCGATCACGAACATTCAGGCAGTCGACCCATCCACCGGTCTCTCGCCCGAGGATCTGGTTGCGCTGCAGAACCCCACCTTCGTCCGGGATGTCAACGGCCGCGTGGTCTCGCCGTCGCCCACAGCGGCGATCGATCTGGGCCAGGGCAAGGTCCTCAGCTTCAATTCGTCGACCATGGATGCACAGGTGCTGCCTGTTCTCGACCCGACGAGTGGTGGCATCTCGGTGTACTCCGACACGGAAGCTGCCTTCTCCGGATCCAGCTGCCGGATCATGATCGAGATTCCGCAGACGCCGAGCTTCAATGGCTCGAATATCCAGCCCCGTCTGGGTAAGCAGCTCATTGAGGCTTCTGCAATCACAGTTTCAACCCACCGCGCCAAGACCCAGGTCCGCCCCTTCGGCTATATCAACCCCAAGGGCATCGCCCGCGGGTCGCGTACGATCGCCGGCACTCTGATTCTGAACCGGTTCACCACAGAGGTCTTGTATCGCTTCCTTACCTCCGGCCTGATGGCGGACCTGTCGAAGGACACGGTCTACAACAAGATCGATCAGCTGCCGCCGTTCACCTTCACTCTCTTGTTCACCAATGAGCAGGGCTACATCAGCACGCAGTCGCTCTATGGTGTGGAGTTCGTGACCGATGGCGCTGTGGCCAGCGTGAACGACATCTTGCTTGAGCAGACCATCACCTACTTCGCCACGGACATGAGCCCGCTGGTTCCCCTGAACTACAAGACCTTCTTCTCTCCGAACACGACGCAGACCGGGTCGACCGCTGCTGAGCGTACTGTCTCGAGCCTCTGGAGCACAACGTAATGGCACTACAGGCCCTCATCTTCGTGATGTCCGGTGACCCTACCACCGGTCCTGTTGGCATCCCGAATGCAACGGTCAGATGCAGCGGTGTCTCCACGACTACAAGCGCGATCGGACAAGCCAACCTGTCGGTCCCATCGATCGCGGTCGGTCAGCAGGGGTCTCTCACGATCTCTGCCAGCGGCTTTGCCACGCAGACCCAGAGTCTGACGGCGACGCAGTATGTCAACTCGCTCACGGTGTACTTGACGCCAGCGGCATCGTCTTCTCTCACCCGCATCTTCACGGTCACCTCCGGCTCAGCGCCGATCGCCGGCGCGCAGATCTTCGCCAACGGCGGCGCGAGCGTCACAACCGCTAGCGACGGTACGGCGTCGGTGTCTCTGCAGCAAGGCTCGAACACCCTCCAGGTCTCCGCTGCCGGCTACCAAACCGAGACGGATACGATTGACTCCTCAGGGGCGGAGAACACCATCGTTCTGACTGCCTCCAGCTCCTCGGCTGGCCAGATCCTCACCCTGGTTTCGAGCCCGCCCGCCTCCACGCTGCAGATCGGAACCGAGGGTGGCCTGCTTGGATCCAACGGCAGCTATACTACCCAGAACTCCTATCCGCCAGGCACCTACAGCGTCACCCTCACCTCCGGTACACAGACCTCCACCACGTCGCTGGTGGTCGTAGCCGGCACCACGGTGTACCAGCTGACACCAGTCGCGGTCACCGATACCGGCTCCGGCGCGTCCCTTCAGACGGTCTCCAGCACTGGCGCGGCCGCCCCGACGTCGTCGAACCCCGCCTCTCCCGCCACCTCGAACCAGGCAACAGCCGCTTCGCCGACCAGTACGACCGGCGGCGCGTCCGGCGGCGGCGTGCCGAACTATGAGTGGGTGAACCCAATTTCCGGCTTTGGGCGCTACTTCACCGCTACCCAGGCTCGCATGTACATCGGCAACCTCTTCATTGAAGAGCTGGCCGGGGTTCAGTTCGTCCTCCAGGCCAACAAGGTCCCGCTCTACGGCTATGCCGCAGACCTGTTCGATGCGATCGGTCAAGGCAAGTCTTTGGTACAGGGCCAACTGATGGTTCAATTCATCTCAGAGGGCTACCTCTACACGGTCCTGAACGAATACAAGAGGTCGACGGGAGCCACTTCCGCAACAGATGCCAGCGCGCAGGTGACCTTCCAGAACCTTATGAACGCGCAGATGAGCCTGCAGGCGACCAACCCGCAGACCCCTGCAATCCAGGCTCAAATTGCTGTCCTTCAGCAGGAACGTCAACAAATGCTTGCGGCCGATCCCACATTGGCCTCGACCTACAAACGCACCACTCTGGCCAACAGCACGACGGCCGTCGGACCGAATGGGGTCTATCAGAACGTCCCGTTCGATATCGTGCTGGAGCTGGAAGGCGGAGGGCGCACTGTAAAGCGTCGCCTCTCCAACTGCATTCTCACCAGCAACGAACAAATCTACGGCGACAGTGACACTCCGTTGATCGACAGCTACGGATTCATCTGCCGCAAGTTGAGGTAACGAATGAACACACAGACTCCCACTGACGATCAGGTCACTGACCAGCCGACGCAACCTCAGACACCATTCGAGTTCTTGGCTCTCTTTCCAGGCTCACCCACCCCTGACCAAATCGAGACCTACCGGAAGATGGTCCCCGGCGGCCGCCTCCGCCTCCTTCCAATGACGGACGGCAAGCGTCTCTTCCTGCTCCGCGGGTTTACGGCTCTTGAGTTGCAAGGCATTCAGGCCGAAGCAGCGAAAGCAGCACCAGAGAAGCAGGACCACGTTGTGCAGTGCACAATCGCCATCCGTTGTACCCTCTGGACCTCCATGACAACCAGCGGCCGCCTGACGGACGTCGATCTGGCCTCCGCTGGCGCCGGTCTGGCGCCGACGTTGCACTACGCCATCACCGACCTGTCGGACTACAACACCCCTCAGGTCCTCGAGCAGTTGTACATCGATCTCTAAGGCAGGCACCATTGCAGCAGACGCAATACATCGCGGCATGGAAGAGCGGTGTTGCTGTGCGCTGGAGGGGTCTGACCTGGTCGGAGTTCCGCCAGTTCACTCAGCAAATGGCATACAGCAGCCCGATAGAGGTCTACATCGATCTCTACCGGGCTGTTCTTCTTGACGGTCCTGACGTACTCTCGGCGCCCGCGGGCATCGTGGATTACGTGGGCCGCACCATGCTTGAAACCAACCCCTTCAACGGGGAGTACGAGAACATCAAGCATGCCTTGGACGTGAAGCGCTCGACCCAGAGCTATCTGGATCACGCGCGCGCCCTGGTCGCCGGCATCTTCCGCTACACGTTCGAGGAGATCGACACCTGGGACGTGGACACCTTCTTCGATCGAGTGGCCAAAGCTGAGTTCATCGCCGGCAAGGCGATCGAGCCGGAAGATCCCGTTGCTGTAGCCAAGGCCGCGGCCGACGCCAAGGATCCGACGAAGCCCAAGCCCCGCCGCCAGAAGAGACCGATGACGGACGCCCAGAAGGTTGCTTGGGAGCGAGTGCAAGAACGAAGTCGATAAATGAAACCCAACTCCATGTTCGACTTCGATGGCTCCGGCTATCGGCGTAGGGACATCCTCGAATCTGAGGAGGGCTACTCCCCTCTATGGCGCACGCTTGGCGTGGTTGCCGTAGGGGGCGCTGCTTTTGCTGCTCATAAGCAAGCTCTGGCTTCGAATCCCACCTACGCGCACACGATGCTGCGCTGGGCGGAGAAGTTCGAGGACATCACCCCGAACAAGATCGGCTCGACGCTGCGCTTCTCCGAGCGCGCCGCCTCTTACGTCGTCGACGATCTGCATTTCACCCAGAGCGATCTGTTCCGCAATGGGTCGCTGACCGAACAGGGAAAGCACTTCCAGCGGATCTTTGGGGATGCTGTTGACCTCGAGTCCCACCTCACCAGCGCCGCCGGCCGACAGGGCCTGCACTTCAAGCGCGCCACACAGGGCAGCCCCTTCCTTGACCTGGAAGGGTTCGAGGGCGTCCGCGTCCGGTTTTCCAAGGCCGGCCGGCACATGGCTGGGGCCTCCTCCCGGTATAACCAACCGCTGTACGACAATCCCGTCGGCTGGAAGGCTACCAACAACGTCCCGCGGGACGCCTGGACCAACTACAACAGGTGGCGCAAAGCGCAGGACCCGCGGAACTGGACCCGCGGCGCCAAGGCATCGGACAGCAGGCGTTACGCTGCCTGGTATGCACAGACAGATGCCCGTCCTGGAGAAAACGCCGCAGAGCGTACGTCGAATACATGGGCCAATCTCCGTAGGTCAATCGGCCCGCAGGCATTCGAGCTCTTCGAGCGTCCTCAGAAGCTGCTGGCTGAGTTCGGCTTTGGCCTCAAGCAGGGTTCCTACAACAAGGTCTTCCACGTTCCGTTTGTGGGTAGCGGTGGCCTCGTCAACGGCCTGCTACTCAAGCGGGTACTGCCGGCTGCGGTCGCCATCACCGCCGCCCGCTGGGTGGACTACAAGCTTGATCACAAGCCTTCGACTGCCGTCATCGATGCCGGTCTGAAGGCCAATGTCCTGCGTGCCGATCTGACTGACACGTTGCCCGGCGCGCGCGGCGTCACCGACTGGTACGCCGAGAACGTTCCGGGCCCACAGTACGGTCCGCTGGCCCTTCCCATGTTCGGCGCCTTCGTCGGTGGCCTGGCGCACATGAGCCAGGTTGCCTTCACGGGCAAGTTCGCCGGCGGCGACCGGCTGTCACGGCTGTCACGCGATGCCGCAGGCGCCACTTTCCCGCGGATGGCAGTGGTCCGGCGCGCGTTCAAGTCGGGCCCGTCGGTCGAAGCGTTCAAGAAGATTTGGTCCAAGGGTCTGGGCACTCCTGGCAAAGGAGCTGCCATTGGCATGTTGGCCATGCTGCCCTTCATCCCAGGCATGATTGGATCTCGGCGATCGGGATCTGAGCTGCGCCGGATCTACTCCGGAGAGCAGGACGTTCCTGTCCGCCAGGGCCGCTGGTGGGAAGTTGGATCGAATGCCTTCAGTGGTTCCCGAATCACCGCGTGGCGCCCGCATGCCTCCGTGATGTACAAGCGGCGCGCCTGGATGAAGTCGCTCTACGGATCGGAAGATCGGTACTGGGCCCACAACCCGATCATGCACCCGCTGCGGTTCCTGAAGGACCCGTACTGGCTGGAAAAGGAGCACTACGAGGACCGGCCTTATCCGGTCACGTCACCAGCGTTCTCGAACGTTCCCCTGGTCGGCCCCATGCTGGCCGCGACCGTCGGCAAGCTGGTGAAGCCGGTCGTTCGCATGCACGAAGACGAGTGGGATGAGAACGACTACACCCTCTATTCGACACGTCTGGAACCGAAAGGTGAGACCGCGCTTCCGGAAGCAAAACCCAAGGAAGAGTATTCCCTCACTCACTCCGCCAAGCAGGAAGTACTCGCCTTCGGTGAACTGATCGGTCTCCCCGGCTTCATCATGAAGTCCAGCTACAACGCTCTCTACCCCAACCAGAACAAGGGCAAGGACGTCTACCTGCAGGGTTCCCGGCAGATGGACTCCCTCTCCCGTCAGTACTACGAACGCTCTCTCGGCGCTGGCATGATGGTCTCTCCTGAGACCGACAACGGCCTGACCGGCTACTCCGAGCCCCTCCGCCGCTTCATCCAGCACGAAGGATTCACTCCCCAGGTCAACGAGATCCCAAATGAGATGCCATCCTGGATCCCCGGCGAGGACTACATGACCAACTTCAGGAAGGGGGATCCCTATACCAAGGTGGATGAGGGATATGCACGGCTGCCGGGGGCGGGCTACGTCGCGCTCCACCCGGAGTTGGAGGGAGTCGACCCAGAAGACTATCCAGACATAGCCAAATTGAGCATTCTTGGCGATGTGGCTCCGTACTCGCGCGAGTACAACCGGTTCCGCGCCATCGTCGAGAAGCAGTCCCGCGCCGACAATGACCTGCGCGCCCGCTACGAACAGATCGTTGAGCAGGTCCGCCAGACCAAAGAGTCCACTCTCCAGGTGGACCAGCGCCGCTTCGACACCCCGGTCGACGAGATCGAGGGCACCATCAAGAAAGCGACCTTCCACGGGGTCGAGCTGGCCGAGTACCCAGGCCGGACCTTCCACTTCAGCTCCGTCGGCAGTTCCATGACCGATCTTGTGGCCGATCAACTGGGCAAGTCCAATGAGATGACTCGTGCTGAAGCGGCAGGTGTTGCAGACAACAAACTGCGCGAGCGGGACACCTATATCTCCTCGACTTTGGCCGAAGGCACCCGCGTCAAGCTGACCGTCGGCCGCGGCGCCGCCGAGAACAGCCAGCATGTGCGTGCCGTCATCGAGGCCGACGGGGTCAACATCAACCGCGAGCTGATCGATCAGGGCTACGGACGGTTCCGTAAGGATCTGGGCGGCGCGGAAGAGCAGGCGATGCATGGCCCGGTTGCGCGCGCGCTCGGCAAGTACGCTGAGGCCATTTCATTTGAAGGAGATAACAGCCGGTGGAACCCGCTCCGCTATCTTCCCGGCCAGATCCAGACCAAGCTGTGGCAGGAACGTACTGCCTACAGCCAGTATGTCCAGCAGGAGGCCACCGGCACCCGGATGCGCCGGTGGGAGCGGCCGATCCACGACTTCATCGCTCCCTACATGCGCGGAGCCATTGAGCGCTTTACGGATGTCCCCCTCATCCCCGAGGATACTCAGCGCCGCCGTGATCTCGACACGCTGACCGATACTCTCACCTATCTGCGCGACTTGAAGGACTCCGCAACGGACTCGGGACATCGGGGCCGTTATACTAGCCAGGCAAAGAGAACGGCGATCGGGGCCAACCTTTTCGGTTCGGCCGGATATGTCGGTTCTACCCTCCCCAGCCGCGAAGCCCGCTATTTCAAGAAGTTCGTCGAGGAGACAGACCCCGAGGTCCGTCAGAAGATCCTGGACATCGTGCCCGATGAGACTCGGCGCGCCCTCGAAGCACAATGGGCGAAATCGACCGAGCGAATTCGGGAAGCCTCCGGTGAGGCTCCTGAGGACCTTGGCTCGCAGGGCCGGCTCTTCAACGATGAGGACGTCAAGGCATGGAAGCAGGCCAAGACGAAACTCGGATTTGGGGACTACCTCCGTTCGGTGGAGATCTCTCGATTCTTCTCTCGCACCGGCTTCGCCCTTCCCGATGACACTGAGTCTGCTGCCATCGATGACGCCATCGACTACCAGGACGTCAAGCTCAAGATCGTGCGGCAGGAGGGATACGACGAGCACGACTTCAACCTGTTCGACGATCGCGCCTCCCTCCTGTGGCGCAAACCCTATATTGATGGCGCGGTGCAGGAGCTGACTGCCGGCAACAACCGGTCCACAGACGAGCTGCGCGCCGCGGTCGAGCAGATGATGCTCGCCGCCGGCAACCGGAACCCAGACGTGCGTGTGACCGGCAACGCCGCCGAGCGATCGAGCGGGAATATCCGCGTCGACGCTGAGATCGAGAACGAAGAGACAGTTCTGCGCGACATGCGCCGTAACCCGGACGATTACCGGGAATAATCCATGCCCATTGACACACGATTTCTGAAGCAGGCGAAGGACAAAGTAGGCGCTCTCAGGCGCAGCGGGATCCAGTTCGCCAAGGCAAACCCCCTGACAGCCACCAGCACCGCGGCTGCCATGCTGCTGGCCCCTGTCCTGCTGAGGAATGACAACCGTGACTACCTGCAGACGGCATCACTCACATCGCCCATAATCGCCGCCGGCTCCCTGGCGGTCACTCAGATGGCGCCTACTGCCGGCAAGGCGGCTGAGCATTTCTACGGATACTACAACGCGCAGCGCGAGTATCGCCAGACCATCCATGCCTCTGAGGTGACCTACAGCGACATCAAGAATGCGCAGAAGGCCTACGAGGACCAGAGGGTCGCCCTGGCCATGTTCCAGAACATGAAGCGCCGGTTCTACGCCGGCCGGCGCCGCGGCAATGGTGACATCACCCGGGAAGCCCAGTCGCTGACCAAACTGCTCGAGGAGAACCTCAACACGGACTCCAGAGTGCGCTACCTGTCGAATGCCATCCATGCGGAGCGGCTGCGCACCGGCAGTGCTCAAGAACTCGCCGACTACGGCCGGAGCTTTCTCAAGGCGGGCGACGAGGTCGACGCCTGGTCGCGCACAGGCAAGAATCCCATCCCCAAGATCGCCCCGATCCTGTCCTCCGCTGAGATCAAGCAGATCGTCAACGGCCAGGTGCAGCTGGGCAACCAGTCCTTCATCCGCGGGTTGAGCTCACGCATTCACCGGATGGACGACTTCATCGATCCAGGCGGGTCGTATACCCCATCCAATGCCGGCACCAAGATGTCCCGCTATAACCAGGACATCGAGTGGAAGGGCGCCACCGGCATCCAGCAGAAGATCGCGCGCGAGCGGCCCGACCTCTTCGGCGCCATCGACCGCAGCATCAAGGCCGGCTACGTCGACCCCACCAAGCTCAGCGTCAAAACCACCAACGAAGGCAAGATCGTCTCCCTCAACTATCCCGTGAAGGGAAAGAAGAAGGGTCTCTGGGTCTCCTACGTTGGCCAGAATGGAGCCATCGAGACCGGCGGCTCAACCTTCGGCCGCACGGGTGTCGCCCGCGGTGTCTACACCTCCGACTCCATGATGAAGTCGGACACGTACGCCTTCGAGGCCCTCGGCCGCGGATTCGGCGCGAAGCAGGTCAAGGAGGAGCTGAAGCGGGCCAACATGTTTGGGCTCGTCGACTCGAGCACGGACTTCGCCACGTACGTGGATCCGGAATACGGCGAGTACGTCATGACCAACGGAGCGCAGAAGCTCCGGCAGTATCAGAGCGTTCCTTCGAACCTCTTTGGTTTCGAGGAAGGCAAGGGCTTTGAGCGCCTCTCCCCGGAGGAAAAGGTCAACGCTATCCAGTACGCCGCCGACCGCCACAAACTGTCGAAGGTGGGATCGGAAGCAGGCGCCTACCAGGGCGTGCTTGAGCAGAGCCACCTCGAGGATCTCTCCCTCAATCCCAGCCGTGAGAAGCAGAACTCGGTCTGGCGCGCGGAGACCAAGGGCGTGCGCCTGGGTAAGTCACCCTACACCCACAATCCGAACACCTGGTCGACCGTCCGCGACCGGTTGGACCCATTCTTCCAGACGAACAAGCTTCAACTGGAGGGTGTCCAGGACCACGGAGTCAGCGTGCGTACCGCCGGCATCACTCCTGGAGAGCAGACCCTCTTCGGCGAGATGCCAGATGTGACAGGCATAGCCGAATCCCAGATCGCCTTCGAGTTGGAGGCCGCCAAGACTGCGACCGCTGCAGAGAAGGAAGCGATACGCCTACGCGCCTACATGGAATCGTTTGCCGCAGCCGGACGCTACGATCTGCATGCCATCTCGATCCTGCAGTCTGAGCACAAGCTCAATCACTCCGATGCGAAAGCAGCCTGGCAGGAAGTGGTCCAGTTCCTGTCCGATCCGAAGAACATGCGGGTCATGCGTAAGGCTGGGCGTGTGGGAGAAGGTGAGTTCCTCACCGAACGCAACCTTGCACCAGTCGACCATCCCGGATTGGGAATCCTTCATCGGGACCTCACTCGAAGAGCAGTTCGGCGCCAAGGGCGGCAAGAAGGTCATGATCGGCCGGCGCAACGGCAATCCGGTCACAGCCAACGGAGTTCGGAACTACGTCGAGAACGTATTCGATATGGGCGACGACCAGGTCGGCATTCTGGTGCGCGAGACCAAGGACCTGGGCACCGGAACGAAGTGGAATGTGGGCTCGCTGAAGGGCTTGCAGCACTCCTTCGAGCGGTCCGGCGATGCCGATGTCTTTCGCCAGGGCATCAACACTCTGCGCGCGGCCGTTGGTGACAAAGGCGTCATTCCGTCCGAAGTCAACATGTTCGTCTCGCAGGTCTACAACACCAACAAGGGTTCGGAGCTGCAAGACGATCTGGCCTCGATCGCCGGCGACTCTCTCCGCCGGATGCAGGAACAGGGACAGCTGGATCCAATCATGGCCCGCTGGAAAGATCCCATGGACCGGCTTGGCCTGGTCTACCGTGACGACGTGGGAACGCTGGAGTGGGATGTCAAGACCGCGACTGGCCTGAAGACGGAAGACCGGATCGCACAGCAGACTCAGCTCCTGCAGGGGATGCTCGAGGATGTTGGCGCGCGCGTGCGCAACCGTGAGGCGGAAGGCGATGCCTTCATGCGGAGCTACGCCGAGTATGCCCAGAGCGGTGGCAAGCTGGCGTGGACGGATTACGTTCACCGCTACGCCAACCCACAGACCGCGCGCGTCACCGACGACATGCTCTGGAACTCCCCGAAGGAGACCAAGCTCGCCTACTACACCGTCCAGCAGATGGTGAACCGCGGCCAGCACGGCGTTGCCGCGGAGCTGCTCGACCGCCTCAAGTATGACGGCGACCCAGCCCAGACCAGGCAACTACAGAAATACATGGGTGGTGACAAGGATGCCATCACTCAGACCATGTCCATGTCGGATGCCATGGGTGGCCGCGAACTCAAGAACCTGTCCACGGCTGAGGAACGCGCCGGCACGATCTTCGACCCAGGGTTCGCGCAGGCCGACAAGAACATCCTGATGCAGATGCCGGACGGGTCTACTGTCCCAGTCCTCGGCCATGAGGCGTACGGCGGCAAGGTCAACAGGTTCGGCAGCGGCGAATTCTCCGCCAGCGAGCATGAGCAGGAGCTCTTCCGCCTGGTCAAGATGCACGAGAAGGACGAGCCCGCATCGGCGATCGCCGCTCAACAGGCCGAGTACCTGAATTCGCTGAAGCAGTTCCTGCACGGCAAGGACAGCTTCTACCGGAGTGGTCCGGTCGATCCCCTGGCCCAGACCTTCCGGTTCGGCACGCGTCCTTCGAACCTCCGCTACGAGAACGGTTCGGTCAATCCATTCGAAGTGGGCATCGGCCGCGACCGTGCCGCCTCGATCGGCGACAAGAGCATCCGCGATGCCCTGTTCCGCGGGGACGACGTCTTCATGATGGGCACCCGCGAGCCTGTCAGCCACACCCCGCTCTTCAAAGTCACCATCGATGAGGCCCTGAACAACAGCAACATCATCGGCATGGACGAAGGCATGCGCGGCCTTCTGATGGCAGACGCCGACGGCGACTACATCATGGCGCACTTCCTGCGGCCGAAGGGCGAGGGCGCCACCGAGGCTGCCGAGGCCGTCTTTGATCCGAACTCCATCCAGGCCAAGAGCACACAGTTCCAGCAGCGCATGGTGGGTGTGGGCGACGAGACCAGGAAGCTGGTCGGCGAGGCCGACGGCACCTATAAGCCGTTCACCGGCCGGCTCAAGAAGCAGAAGATGTACACCTGGTCGGAAGCCCTGAGGAAGCGTTCGACTGCCGGCTCGATCGGATCCAGCTCGAACACCTACTCGTTGATGCAGGCCGCACTCGAAGAGAACTCGGCGATCACCGATCCCTTCATCAAGGACGACCTGTCCACCTTCTTCTTCCAGTCCATCAAGCAGGGGCCGATCTCCGCCGCCAAGCTGAAGGGCGCCCAGGATATGGACCTGGTGCGAGCGCTCGGCATCGACGCCAAGCTGCGTGGATCCATGCGCCCCAGCGGTACCTTCGGCGACTTCTATGCCGCGATGCGCCAGCTGGCCATGGCTGCAGACGGATCGGACCGGACTGCCTTCCACGACTATCTGGTCGAGAACCGGGAGATGCTGCGTCAGTTCCACGGCGGGTTCGACCGAGAGAAGATCAACGCCGCAGTGCGGGCGATGACCACGCCGGCGGATAAGGCGTTTGCGGCCGAGGAGCTGGGGATGAGCGAAGAGCTCTTCACCTACGCTCAGGCCGCCAGCCAGACCCAGGAGGAGGCCCGCGCCGCGGCTGCCACAGGCGCTACTGCAAGTTCTGAGACGCTGGGAATGATCAACAGGGTCAGCCGTGCTGCTGAGAGTGTTGGCCGGGAGGCCCGCACCGGCAAGGCGGGCCTGATCCTCGGGGCGGGCCTCGCCGCCGCTGCCGTCGCCGGCATTGCTACCACCCACCTGGACCGCCCGTCACCTGCCTTTGGCCGGGACTCCAGCAGCACGTACCGTCCAGAAGAAGGCGCTCCTGAACCAGACACAATCCCAGGGGAAGGCCAGGCCGGGTCGCGGGCGCCTTCCAAGCCGCCCCGCTCCGTTCAGTCCGCGCCAGCCACGACCAAGACGACGGTCGTTGCACCTCTCGGTGAGACTCGGGATCTGGATGTGAACCTGCGCGC
>JBEKCX010000637.1:0-8310 GCA_050014655.1 Occallatibacter sp.
GTACTCGACGTCTTCCTCTTTGTCGCCGACGACCTCGAAGCCGTTGCGGAACATCAGGGAGAGCTTGCGGTTGACGGCCTGGCGGACAAAAGGTTCGGTGTCGTAAATCGTGAAGGGCTCGAGCAGGTTGTACTCGGGCTGAATGATGCCCCACATCCGGCGGTAGGTTTGGTTCGCGTCATCAACCTTCTTGGCGATGGTGGCCGGGTTGGCGCCGGAACCGTTCTCCACAGACTGTGGAACCTTGATCCGGTCCTGCATCAGGATGGAACGGTGCACAAATCGCCGGCTTTCCGGCTGAACGGAAGACAGCGTGCTGCGGTGCAATCCCTTGACCACGGGACGAAGTTCCACGCCATCGATCTTGCGCGTCACGACGCGCGCCTTTGGAAGCTCAAGCCTGCCTTCTTTCCAGAGGGTGAGGCGGTTCCGGCGGAGTTCCGCAAGGTCAACTTGCTGTTCCAGTTGCTTCTTTGTAGGCATGAGGGACCGTTCTGTTACAGGGGCTGGCTGAGCCCGGCGAGGCTTGTCTGTACGCCGGCATTGGAGAGGACTGCGGCGGCAGCAAGGGTGGGGGGAGGGATATAAGGCGGGTTGACGGTCACCACACCGCTTTGCACGGTGTAGGTGGTGCCGTTTCCCGTTACAGTCGCGGCCAGGATGGCACCGACTGTGGCCAGCTGAGTGACCGAAGTGGAGGCCGCGGCACCGGAGCTCTGCTGCTGGGTGAGGAAGGCACCAGCCAGGGAGGCCAGGGTGCCGAGACTATTGATGGTGCTGAGCATCTGAACCTGGCTGGAAGTGTCGGACTGCGTCCTGCGCATCAGCTTCGTGAAAGAGTTCAGCGAACTCGAGGTCTTGCCGTTCGCCTGCTGCAGACTCCAGTCGAGGAGGGTCGACAGGTCCTGCATACCCTGAGTCATGCCAGACGGGCCGGAAGTCGATCCGGCGGCACTGTTGGAGGTGAGCATGCCGGCCAGGGGGCCGGAGGATAGCCGCGCGGTAGAAGACACCTGGCGGATGACGCCGACTAGGGAAGGTCCCGCCTGGCTCTGAACGCTGGTCATCCCGTTCCCCAGGCTGTTGGTCATGGACCCCAAGGGCTCCAGCGCCATCTGGCTGATGCGGTCGAGCGAGAACACCATTGCCGCCGCATCACTCAGCATCTGGACAAAAACACAGGACGTGAGCCCGGTCGACGAGTCCTGCATGCTCTCGGCACAGCTGGTGTTCTTGGTCAGATTGAACAGGCTCTGGATCTGGGCCAGCTCGGCCGTCGATAGTTCGGCGAAGGTAGCAACCATGCCGACGATGTCCTGGCTCACCGGAGGGATGCCGGCCAGCATCGTGAACGCCGCGGCGTAGGTACTGGTCATTGCAGCAACGTGATCGCTCAGCACTGCATTGACGTCGTCACCGACATCAACCGTCGACGCCTGGATCACGTTGGCCGCAAGCGATGTGCTCGGAGTGCCGGTTGCCGGGTAGCTGGCGAGCTGGTTCTGCCACTGGGTGTACACCGCGGCCTGGGTCTTCAGGTTCCGCAGCATCAGAGGAGCCTGAGTGTTGAAGTCGCCGGCAGCGGCAAGCGCCGACTCGACGGCCTTGTTCACGGTAACCACAGCCTGCTGCTGGAATGGGTTCGGCTGAAGCGACGAATCAGGTCCGGCAGCATGCAGTACTTGCTGGGCTCCGAACTCCACATCGAGCAGGGCCGAGTACATCTGGATGGAGACGGCAGGTGGGACCGATCCGTAGATCGAGCTGAGTGCGCGGCCGAGGTCCGGGTTCGAACTGGTGTTCACCGTCACCCCGAGACCCTTGGTCAGGCTCAGGATGATGCTCTGCAGATATTGGGCTGTGCCTGCCAGATCGCCGAACTGGCTAATTAGGCAGGTGGCACGGGAAGTGTTCGTCGATGACCCTGTCGAGGATGTCGCTGGCGCGACCGCGGCGACCTCCACCACCGGCGCCGGGGATGGAACCGTCTGGGGTGGGGTGCGCGAAAACGTCCAGGGAAGAAAACGCATGCTTATCCGAGAGCCGAGACTTTAGTCGCCACGGTGGATGGCTGCTGAAGTTCTGAAGGAGACAGGGCAAAGACCTGACCGAAGTTCTGGAGCTGCTGGAACTGCTTGCCAACCTGGCCGAGGCTCGCGTCGTTGTACATCATGGAGGCGACGCTGGCGTTGTTCGGCACCATCATCTGAATCACCTGCCAGGCGATTCTCAGGATCCAGTGGGTGGAGGAGTACTTCGCCATCTGGGTAGAGAAGTCTGATAGGCCATGAAAAGTGGCCGAGTGGAGCGGCAGAGCTCCAGCGAATCCAAGCTGCTGCAGAAAAGGCCAACTGCTGAGCTTCGACATAACCGACACCCCGATCGGTCGCTCAAACGAGCTGAGGTAACCGGCGCTGATGTTGGTCTGGACAGAGCTCATGATTTATCGGTTGAATCGAATGCCCTGGCCAATGGACTGGAAGGGTGATGCTCCAAAACCGGGGAGCGAACCGGGCATGCCGGAACTAGGCGAGAAGCCGGTGGTACGGGAAGGCACGCGGCCGGCGGAGGGGCTGGGATTTCTGGCTCCCCCACCCAGCGACACCATCATGGCGCCGCGGCCGTTGTGCAATACCCTGCCCTCCTGGCGGGTCGGCGGAAGCGTCCTGGTTGGGACGCCGCTCCGCCGCGCCATTTCACTCTTGGCCTCTTCCGGCTGTGTAGTCGGCAAGGAAGAGGGCATAACAGCGGGCATGGACGGCCCCAGACCCCAGCCTGACACGTGAACGATCTGAGCCAAACGCCTAACTGCTTCCTGGGTGCGGAACAGGCCGTATTCGATCTCTATTCCAAGCATGGCCAACATGAAGGCGTCGAGATCGTGGTCACCAGATTCAGCGTCGGTCTCGTAGCTGGCGGGAACTCCGTGAGTCGACCAGGTCTTAACCCGGTAGCCGCGGAGCTGGGCTTCAAGCAGCCGGTCATCCTCGGCGGAGATCTCCACCATCTCCTGTTCGAATGCCATGACGGCGCCTTCCACCATGAAGGGCTTGGTGCGACGCTTGATCTCGTTTTCTTCTTCGTCGATGTACTTCGAGTTGGCGACCTTCCGGTTGGGGACCAGCTTGTTGAACTCCAAGGTGCCACCGAAGTCGATGACCTTGAAGTCCTTGAGTTTGTTGGTCTGCGGGTCGGCCGTGCCGGCCATTTCGCCTTCAGCCCGGAGGAGCTCATCCTGCGCAAAGCCGAATCCGGCGTCGCAGTAGAGGAAGTTGCACATCCACTTCTTGTTGAGGCGCTTGATCTCGTTGATCGACTTGGCGACGGTCGCCTTCGGATCATCAATGACAGAGCGTTCAACAGTGCGGCGCTTGCGAGTCTCGGTGTCGTACTCGACGACGTAGATCCGGGTGCCTGTGCCGCCACCGTTCCAATCCACCCCCATCACGTACCGCTTGGAAGGCGACCAGCGGCTTTCAACGTGACGGTAGAACATCAGAGACTTGTCGATGAAGAAGGACTTGAAGACGCCGGCGACGGGATCTCCAAACTCAGCCAGGAACTCATGGATGAATCGATCCAAGGTCTTGGCCTCGAGCATGTAGGTCTCGCGCTGGTCTTCCGTCCACTCTGGATGGTCGGTGATCGGGTGGAAGAACTCCCGGTATTCATCGAACTTCCGGCACATGCTGTAGTACATGCCGCGCAGACCCGTCGGTGTCGACGAACCGTGGAAGGTCAGGTCTTTGAAGCGCCGCAACAGCGGCATGATGGCGTCGTAGTCGTCCTCGGCCAGGTAGTCCTGCTCGTCCAAGCGGATGCGGCGCGGGTTCTGACCGCGCATCGAGCCACCCTTCTTGCCCGATCCTGAACCGGCCGTGAAGATCTTGATGATTGAGCCGTTGTTGAAGCGCAGGAGGTAGTAGGGAGACTGCTTCTGTTGAGCGAGGACGCCAGCAAGAGTAGGGGAGTTGTCCAGCTGCGCAAGGATCTCCGTGTACCACGTTTCGGCCTGGGTCTGCTGCGGGCAGACGATCATGATCTCGAGCTTCTTGCGCGTGAGGGCCAGGTGCAGCTCTTCACCGATTCCGGTCTGAGTCTTGCCCAGACCACGAGCCCAGCGGTCTACCTTGCGGGGTGAGGTACACGCGAGGGCTTCCTTCTGGAACCAGCGCAGCGGGATCAGGACATAATCGCCGGCGGCATCCTTGACGACAATGTTCTTCTCGACCCAGTAGACCGGATCGTAGATGTCCCGGATCTCCTCCAGAGTCATCGGCGTCCCGCGCTCCTCCATCTGGATTTGCTTCTGAAGGAATCGCTGCTCGTCGTTGATGCCGTGGCACCGAATGTTGAACGGCCGGCCCGGGTACTTCTCCTTGTATTCGGCGTGACACTTCCTGCAGATGTCGTTCTGCATCTGGCGCACGATGCCCTTATCCGAGCCATCCGGATTCGAGTCGCGCTTGATTACGGTTCTGAGGAAGTTCTGCTCTTCGGCAGGCATGCCCGTAAGCAGCTGCTGGAGAGTCACAAAGCCAGTTGACATAAGAGAAAGAGCACCGCAGGGCGCGGTGCTGGGTGTTACCTCCGGCGGAGGGCGTGATAGCCAAGGAATCCGGCGGCACCGACTATGGTGCCTCCGGCCGCGCCGACGATGTTGTAGCCAAGGTGACGGCCCATCCGATGGAAGAAGCCGTAGCCGCTACGCTTGTTCTTGTTGTGCACGCGATCCCAAGCAACAGCCTGGCCGGCGATACTGCCAGCCACCTGGCTGTGATAAAGACCACGCATTGCGGATGAATCGAGAGGACGCACGGGTGCTCCTGTTAGTTGAGCCGCTGGACTGCAACCGTGATGGTTCCGGTGCCCACGATGTTCGAGATGGCGACCTTGATCGCACGCCCGCCGAGTGAAATTCCGGTCGGCCACTCGCCAACAGTGCACTGGCTCTCGTTGAATAGGTTCACGTCATTGAAAGACGCAACGGGATTGAACGTGCCGGTGCCGTCGTCGTTCAGAACCTCGGCGGTGCATGATGTCGCGCCGTCAGAGAACAGGAAGTTGAGAACGATCGAGTTGGCCTGGGGATTGAAAGCGGCCGAGGTCGTTGGAGCGGTCACTGCTGTGATCACTGGGACCGGGGTCGAGTATGAAGGCGCCATATCGCCAACCTTCCAGGTTGGCGGCAAGCCCATTGAGGGATGTGTGCTGAAGGGACTACGACCCATTTGGATCTCCTGTTATTTGTGAAGAAAGAGGGCTTCTTGACCCAGCCACCGTCTGGAGGTAGGCATGGCCCCGGCAAGCTCAATGGCTGCGCGCTGTCGTCTTTGTTGGGCGGATCGGGTATCAACAAACCCCGCTCCGAAGCGGACTCGGTCGGCACGGGCTCCCGTGCGTGTGAGTTCTGTGAATCCTCGAACCATCTTGTGTTCGAACTCGGCGGTGGCGAATCCCACCAGGACGGTGGCGGCGATGGCGGCCGCGGCCGGCGGAAGGGCAAAGGTAGCAGTCAGGGCGGCGGATGCAATGCCAGCGGCCATGGGTTGGGCGGCCAGGCTGATGCTCTGCGAGGCGATGGTCGGAATCATCTCGCCGCGCTGTGCCGTTGCAGCTTCAAGGGCAACCAGAGGCATGGCCCAGTACGCGCCCTCAGAAGCAAACCGCATCCCCTTCCAGTAGGAGTTGGCGATCTGGCGTGGGAAGGTAGGGGGCGTCTCCGCAGGTGTGATCCAGGTCATGTCTATCTCGAGTTGTGCAGGCCGAACACCAGGTCGCCAGAGGCACCGATCCGGCGCATCCGGTCTTGAATGCCGGACGACCGGTAGCTGTTGTCTTCAGGTTCAGCGCGATCAAGAACTTCAGGCTGGCTTGGGGACAGAGTCTTGATGGCCACACCGACAGCTGCTGAGAGAGCAAGGATGCCGCCGGTCCGAGTGATCAGCCCCAGCTTTGACCACACCTGTGAGGCTTTCACTGCCCGGCCGAGTGCGATTCCCGCGCCGGCACCCATGGTGGCGCCGATAGCGGCGCCCTTGGTGCTGTCATCGGAGACCTGGCTGCCGATGAATCCACCGACGATGGCTCCGAGACCTCCGGATACGCCGGGGCGCATCAGAGCAGTCTTCCAGCCTCCGGGAGCCCGGACCTCATTGATGACGTCCTTGGCGTAGGCCCCGACCGTGCGAGACCAGAAACGGGACGCGTCCTTGCTCAGGTTGGCAGCACCATAACCGATGTCTGCTTCGACACTGGCGGAGCGGTAGCGGCCGGGGTGCCAGAACGGCTTGTTGCTCGGCTGGTAGCGGTCGTAACCGGCACGGAAGGCTGACGCGGTGGAAGCGGCAAGGAAGCCGCCGCCGAGAACTGCCGTGCTGCCCACACCCCACTTTAGGGCGGAAGTGGCGCCGGCATCAGCCTTCTGGCTGGCGGAGCCTTCCGTGGTCAGAAAGGTGTCGGCACCTGCAAACAGGCCCGCTCCCGCTCCAAACGTAACGGAAGCGCCGGCTAGCGGGTTAGCCCACAGCCGGGCAGTCAAGCTTCCAGCGATGGACTCAGGAAATGCCATGAATTACCGGAGAAGCCCCCGGATCGCGGGAGTCATCTTGTTCCAGACGTTGTAGGCTCCGTAGCCCAGCATGCCTCCGCCGGCAAGAACTCCACCACCAATGGCGCCCTTCGCGCGGTGGTCGCTGTTGAAGACCGCTCCGCCTCCAGCACCAACCGCGGCGGCAACGCCGATCGGCGCCATACTCCGCGGGTTTACGCGAGCGGCGCGCGCCATATAGCTGGCGACAGCGCGGCCCCTCAGACCATTCGTCGAGTTGTAGAACTTGCCAGCTCGGGACATGGTCGAGCGAAACCCATTGATCGCCTGGTTGAAAACGCTCATCGAATCCTCTTTGGGCGAGGTTCGCCCTTTGGTGCTTGCTAGTATAGGCAGATCGCGGTTAGTCAGTGATCTGGTTGATTTTGCAGGGGAGCTGAGGAATCCAGAAATCGAGCTTGGTCGTCAACTTGCCGTTCTCCGCCTCGACCGCGCAGATACCCATCAGGGTGTCGCCGCACTCCACCCCGCTGCAATGGTCGTGGTAACTGGCGGCGCTGTCACAGACCGTATGCGTGTGGATCGAGCCCACACTGAGACCGGCCGCGGTCGCTTCGTTCTTGAGCGCCTGGTATTCGACGTCGTTGTACTCCACAACGTACGGGCTAGTCTTCGTCAGGCGGAGCTTGTGGAAGCTTTCGATGTGGAACTCGCCCACACCCTTCCGGATGAAGATCGCTTCCATGTACTCGTGCTTCGGTTTCTTGCGGTAATGGTAAAGGACCCGGCGGCGGAAAGCGGCCAGGTCCTTCTTGCGGATATGAACATCGAACGCTGCTTCCATGACGAGGCCTTATGCTGTCGGAACGGTTAGGTGGATTACGGTTCCTGACTGGTGTGGACAGGCGATGCCGGTTCTCTTAGCCATGTTGCAGTTGAAGCAAAGAACCTGCATGTCTTCTGGGTAGTTGTTGCGAATGATCCACAGACATAAACCATATCCAGATACAGGCTCACCTATTTTTCTTCGTTTGGCGCCGTCGCCGTGTTTGTGGTCCATCGTCAGAAACTGGAGACCGTCCTCACCACAACAAGCACAACGGCCTCCGTAGTGAAGGATGACCTTCTTTCTAACTTCTAAACGAGAGCAGTTGATTTTGACTGATATCGTTGCCTTGTTCTTGTGATACCGCTTCAGCGCCAGCTTATTCGTTCTCGTTTTGACTTCTGGCTTGTCTGCCCACCGGCGTGTCTTATCCAAACACCGCTGGCAGGTCTTACCATCTGCTTTGGGTTGGTTTCCACAAGGACAGAGGCCTAAAGCGCGTCTTTCCTGAATCAAACTATCGCTACGCGGCAAGTTGTTCTTCCTCTTCGCATTCCGGTCGAAAATAATACTTACCACCAACGATACAGAACTTCTTGCCGAACATTATGTGTTCCGGGACAACACTGCGCTCCCAGGTGTCAATATGGAGCAGGACGAAGGAATTCTGATAGTTGGCCTTACCAGGAACGTACTCCGCGTCGATCTTGCAGATCGAGCCCGTCGTGAGCTGGAAGATCGGACCCATTACTTCATTCACCTGTACCGTCAACTTCGGTTTGTGAGTATGGCCACCTACCGAGGACATGGCAAAACCGTCATCGCCAAAGTGGTGCAGCACTACCGATTTGAAATAGATCTTGTAGTTCTTCTTGACCTCTTCGTGCATTTCCTTCGAGTTGTAGGCGGCGAAGTCGGACTTGCTGACCAGGTT
>JBEKCX010000638.1:0-5413 GCA_050014655.1 Occallatibacter sp.
GCCAAGATGCTGTCCAAGATGTCCACCGACGGAGACTCAACAGTCACTGTCAACTACCGCGATCAAATGAAGCCCGGTTCGCTCCGTACCAGGGAGCGGATGCGGGAAGCTTTGGGGTAACCGTAAGTGTCTATCCTCTTCTCCGACTACAAGAAAGACAACCCGTCCAAGGCCAGCTATTTCCGCATTGGCTACGTTGTCCTGTCCACTCCACCAACGGACATCCTGACCAGCCGCGTCGTGAACAACGAGCGGCTGACCGTGCTGCGTGGAAGTAACGACATGGTGGCGAAGACGGGACAGGCGAGGTGGGACTTCACCGTGCGTTGGACGGCCCTGCTGGATGACTCGGCCACGTCGGAGGATGCTCGGTATCAGCAGTGGGAAGATCTGCGCAGCATCCTCGCGATGTTCCGCGCGGCGCCCTTCGTTGAAGTGGAGAACGGATTCATCCGCCAGGTCCTCTCCGATCAGGATGTAACAGTAGCCAGTTCTCGTCTGGCGTTCGCCCTGCGCCAGATGCGGGTCTCCACCCACAACGACATCATCGACGCGCTCGACGTGTCTCTGACGATGACGTTGTTCAACTACTTTCCGTACTCGTTTGACTTCGGGTACTTGGGCAGTGATGGCCAATCGACGGACGCCTGGTTGTGCCCATCGTTCAAGGACTACATCAATCAGTGGAAGGCGCAGAACCTGGACGCCACCAAGGACAGCACCTACGACGGCTCGCCGCTTCTCAACTGGCGAGACCAGATCGATGGCACCGTGAAGTTCCGGTGGCGTGAATACCAGACCGTCAAGATCGGCACCATGGTCACGACCGGTGTGGATCCGGCCGCAGTTGCGGCCCTCAATCAAGCAATGGTCGCGACAACCGGCGCGCGCGGCAAGAACATGGCGGGCATCGCCGGCAGTGGCCAGTATGACAGCCTGATCCAGCAGTTCGCTGCCCAATACGGCGTGTCTCCAGCAATGGTGAAGGCTGTGATGGGCCATGAGTCCAACTTCCAGCCCAATGCGGTCGGTGCCAACTTCAAAGGCAACGCAACGGCTGCAGGAACAACCATCAACCAAGTCACCGCGAGCCTCAAGGGCCACATCCAGACGGATGCCGACGGCGGTCTCGCCTTCGTCAATCAATACACAGCCCAGAACGGCACACCTCCGGATCTCGGTCTGATGCAGATCAACTGGAAGACAGGTTCGACGCTGTACACGTCCATTCGCCCAGCCGACCTGTTCCGGCCGGAGACGAACATCGCCATGGGCGCTCAGTATCTGAGCCAACTCTACGCTCAGGGGATGACCGACAACACCATCTGGAAGTACAACACCGGCGCGAAGGGCAAATACAACGCGACCGAGCAGGCCTATGCCACTGATGTGTTGAACCGGTTCAATCAGTACGCGCATGGCGCCGCCCCGGTGCCCTCCACACCACAACCACCGCCGCCAGCCACTCCCGCATTCGTGGCGCCTGCGCCAACAGGCACTCCTTCCTCTTCGGCCGCGCCGGGCGATTCTCTGACTGCAGATCAGAAACAGGAGATCATCAATCTCGTCAACGACGGTTGGTGGTATGACCATGCGGTGAACGACGTGGCGTTTTTCTATCGCGAGCAGCAGATGACGCTGACCGACAGCGAGCATGGAGACATCGCCAATGGCTATGGCCTGATCCCGAGCCAGTTCTCGATCCTCTTCGTCAACAACATCGCCCAGATTCCTCTGGCGGGATACCAGTATCCGACGTATCAGCACATCGGCAGTGCAAGCTCGAAGGTCTCGATGCTCATGATGTCGAAGGGTGAACGCGCGTCCGACGATCAAGAGCCGGTGCACAGCGGCATTTCCGTTCTGACCGGAGCGTCTGAATTCCTCGAGTCCCAGTACCTGCGTTTTCGCAACCACTGGCGTCGCGTCTCAAGCATCCATCGGATGCAGGCGTTTTACGTGGAGAACAAAATCCTCAACATGCTGGGGATCCGCGGCATCACGATCGACGGCGTGGACGCACAGACTCTACCAGGCCTGGCGGACACAGCTCAGGTCGACATCGCGGCGACGCAGTACGAGAACGTCTTCGAAGACTCCACACCGTTCAAGATCCAGACCATCGACTCGGCCGCGGCGAGCACCGCGCAGTCGCTGGTGAGTTCAGGGCAACTGTCCAGCCTCTCGTCGGATGAGGCGGCGGCAATCAACGAGGTCTCACAGTTCGCGCAGGGACGCGCATCCGGAAATGCCGAGCTCCTCATCCAGTTCCTGCAGAAGCTTGCCGCCAATCCGAGTGTCGACTTCAGTTCCTTCAGCAACCTAGCCAGCTGCAATGCGACCCAGGCACAGATCTCCACAATGACCTCTCCGTTTGCTGGAGGTGCAAACAGCATCGACAGCTTCCCGGGCCTCAAGAAGCAGCTCACTAACGAGGCGATCGCGGGCAAGTTCACGTATGGAGACTGCCTGTTGTTGCATGCCATGATCGGTCTGATCCCCGGCTACACGGCAACCGGCGCTACTTCTGCGCTGTCCAGTGAAGGCAGTCTTGCAACTGCAGTTGCGCCATCTTCGCAGTCCGATCAGTCCACACTTCTGCAGGCGGCTTACAACACAGCCTCCGGCCTGATGAACGTCGCAGGACAAACCACGATGGTCCAGGCTGCATACGACGCCACGTTCCCGCTGCTGGCATCGTTCGATTCCACCTTTGCCACACAGATCAACACGCTTGCTGCGAGCCCAAAGTTCTCGGCACAGTTCGCAGCCTCCGGACCGCCTTCGGCCGGTCCTGGCTCCGATCCCCAGAACAAGGACCACGGGGCATACAAGGATCTCGGTCTGAAGGCCCTCACCGTCAACGGGGCTGACTTCAACCCGGGGTACTACTTCTATAACCACAACGCCGACTACCTGGCCCAGATGCGCCAGAACCTGGAGGGTGTCGTTCAGGCATCCGCCCAGGGCGCGCAGCAGGTCAACACAGCCGTGCGTCCAGACGCGTACGACATTGCAATCACGGAGAGCCTGTACGTCGGCCAGAATGCCGACGTCAACAGCCTGGTCCGGATGACGAACATCCCCGGCTACGACATGGCTGAGGCATTCCCCACCTTCAAGCTCTTCCTGATGGAAGACTCGGCGGAGGGGATCATGCAGGCGTTCGACAACTTCTACTCCTACGCCTCCGTGATTGACATCGAGATCATGCGCTATCTGGACAAGCCGGATCTCGCGCGCCTTCAGATCACCAACATCGCCAACATCCTCCAGCACAAGCTGCTGGACAACTCACTCCAGGGAAAGTGGGAACAAGAGCAGTATCGGCGCGAGTTCTTCACAACGACACCCGGCGCCGGCGGTGAGGTCACCGGCGGCAACGCATCGGCCAGTCTGGTGACCGGCAAGACCGCTTCGAACCAGGACTATCAGCTGAACAATCCCGATATGGGAACTCAGGTGCAGCAGCTGATGGGTTTCGACATGCGTGACGGCGTCAACTACGGCACGCCTTCCCGGGTCCCGCTGCAGTATGTGGCGCTGCAGCCCGGCACCAAGATCCAGGTCCGCATGGGGTACTCCAACAATCCAGACCTGCTCACGCCGGTCTTCACCGGCCATGTCACTGACATCCAGGGTGATGTGATCCTCACCATCGAGGCCGAGAGCTACACCGCGGAGCTGTGCGATCTGCCGACCCAGGACGGCAAGCCCGTCAACAGCAAGGTCTACGGAGGCTGGTGGCCATGGCATGACTCCGGCGACGTGGCCAGTGTTGTCGAGAACCTGCTGCACATGGACAACGCCAAGCACTTCGGCCGGTTCAAGCTGTCGACAGTGTCTGATCCTCTAATCCAGGGCCTGACCTGGGAGAACCGGGTCGGCAAGATGATCGGGGAGTACTCTGTCTCCCCGAACAACGTCCTGACCCAAGTGGGCGCGGCGATGGTGTCAAGCTACGACCGCAGCGCCGAGAATATCCTGATCAACCACGTCATCAACCACCTGGGGGCTCCCACCAACCAGAGGTTGACGCGCGACTTCTATGACCAGGGAACCGGCTTCGCCGACCTTTACCTGCAGTTCGACTACAAGATTCCGGACAACTCGAACTACACCATCTGGGAACTGATCCGCGACATCTGCCGGCGCTACCCGGAATATCTCGTCACCACCAAACAGTATGGATTCCCGTACTCGGCGGACGCCACCCTGGTGGTCGGCCATCCTTTGGACTGGTACTTCGCGCGCTTGCCGATGCTCGGCGATGACGAGGCATACCGGGCCTCGACGACCGCCAACGCCGAATTCACCCAGTGGTGGAATGCCACGGGCCAGACTGCATGGAACGCAATGCTGGTCGCGATCAAGCAGGACAAGGGACTGTTCTTCGATGTTCACGAATCCACCCCAACGAATCCGCAGCAGTTCTATGACACCCTCACGACCATGCGGGCGGAGGCGGTCGAGTTCTTTGGCGTAGCCGGCATCACCAAGAGCAACACGATGCGCTACCTCGACCAGCTGCTGCAGAGCGCGGACAACGCCATCGAGACCACGAGCAAGGCGGAGAACAATCAGGCCGTTCGTGAGATCGATGCCATGCGCAACATGTGGCTGCAGTATCTCCAGATGCAGGACCCAAAGGCGACCGACCGGTTGAAGCCGATCCGCCGCTACCATTTCATCGACCACCAGTCGATCGTGCACAACGGCATCCGCCTGAATGAGAAGATTTACAACGGCATTCGCGTTGGTTCCAAGACCTCCTTCATCAACGGCGGCATCAAGGGCCACTACCAGAGGGTCCTCGATGTCACAGACCTGGTCGTTGACTCCAAGACCAACGTCGAGCCGTACGACCACATTGTCAAGGCCGTCCAGCAGAGCTTCATGAAAGAGGAAGTGGGCAAGATGTACGAGGGGGAGATCATCCTCCGCGGCGTTCCCGAGATCGAGCCCGGTGATGATCTGGTACTCCTGGATCCGTCGACCGCGATCGTCGGCATCGTGGAGGTCGATCGGGTCATTCAGAGCTTCAACCAGGAAACCGGTTACACGACCATCTGCTACCCCAAGTGCGCAACCGCGGTGAACGAAGCCGCTTCTGCCAACGTCGGCCGCATGTTCTGTATGTCGTGGGGCAAGACGATGGGACCTCTGCTTCATGGCCAGGTAACTTCCGGCCTGGTCGACTCCGCGGCTGTCGGTGGCGTCGATGCGGCAGTCTCGGGTGGCGCGGCCCTGGCTGCCGGCGCTCTGATCGGTGGGCCGCCAGCCTGGGTCCTTGGCGCTCTGATCGGGGTCGCCATGCTGGGTGGAATGCTGTATGCCGCCTCAGCCAACGAGACCCTGAACATGATTGAGATCATGCCTGTGACCCGGTGGGGCCGGCCGTGGATGGGCGGAT
>JBEKCX010000639.1:0-3914 GCA_050014655.1 Occallatibacter sp.
GGTAATTGCGCCCGTGACCGGAGAAATTTTACCAATTTGGTTTACGTATGATTCAGTGAACCACAGGTTGCCATCAGGACCGTCAGTAATGCCATAAGCGCCAGCATCAGCAGTCGGAATATTGTACTCGGTAATTGTACCTGTGACCGGAGAAATTTTACCGATTCCGTTGATTTCAGTAAACCATAGGTTGCCATCGGGACCTGCAGCTATGCCAAAAGGGCCGGCATTAGCCGTAGGGATACTGTAATCGGTAATGCTACCGGTGGTTGGCGAAATTCTGCCAATTTTGTCACTGGTTGGTTCAGTGAACCATATGTTGCCATCAGGACCGAGGACAATACCATGTGGGTAAGCGATAGCAGTTGGAACATTGTATTCAGTAATTTTGCCTGTCGCCGGGGAGAATTCACCAATGTTATTTGTGTCCATTTCAGTGAACCATAGGTTGCCATCAGGACTGGCGGCAATGGCCCAGGTAAAAGGCCCTCCCGGGGGAGTCGTAGGAGTCACAATCTGAATTAATGCCGATGTTGAAGCAGTGGCCGTATTAGCAAGTGTTGCTGTCGAACTTGTGTTATTAGGCGGAGTAGTACAGCTAGCTGTTGCAGAGACGCACAAAAACATCGTTATAAACAGGATAAACAATTTTTTCACAGTTTTCCTCCCTTGCTATGAATCGAAACTGCTAAATCTAAATTTATGATTTTCACTTACGCCGTAAATTCCACCGTTACCAGTAGGCACATTATACTCGATAACGACTCCGGTCACCGAAGAGATTTAGCCGATTTTGTCCTCCCCAACTCAACTTTTGTTAGTCAAATTCAAATCTCTGCAGATTTGATCAAACTGCTCTTTTGTTGCTTCGCCTTTAGCATATCTTTCTCTAACAATGTCCATCGGGGTTTGCTTTGCACTATTATCACCTCTAGCTGACCTGGTTACACAGCACATAACTAACACGAAAAAACCAGCTAAAAATAATACTATTAAAAACCAATTAATTATTAACTCAAACAGACCGACATAACCCAATCCTATCATGGACATAATGTTCCCCCATGCACTTTCACAATATTTCCGTTTTGATTCAAAATGATATATCACCTGTATGGCGAAGTTTTTTTATTGAGCATAGGTTGCAGATAAGGTTGCCGTAATAGTAGTTCCGGTCGTCGTGACTGTGTTGCCAAAGTAGATCGAATAACTGTAACCCCCGGTGATAGGAATGGTAATCGGAGTGCCGGTACCGAATGTGTAGGTGACAGTCGCATTCAATGTGTTGTTTGTTATACGGATATAGCCTGTCGAAGAACTGCTGGTACCGGAAACATAAATATCGCCGGTGTAAGTCGGGATGAAAGTATACAGCAGAGTCTGCGTGTTGTCGCTTTGGGAGATACCTTCCGACGTAAACAGCGTTTGGTTGTTGGTTGATGATGAATTCGAGTAGCTGCCGGTTAGTGTCGCTGTAATCGTTCCGCTGGTATTGGTGTTGCCAAAATAAAGTGTGTAGTTATAACCGGTGGTCAGCGGTACTGTAGCCATGTTTCCTGATGTAAAAGTGTAGGTAGTCGTCGAATTCAACGAGTTATTGGTCACCCGTATATACCCCGCGGTAGCATTGGTGCTACCGGAGATATTGACATAACCAGAGTAGCTGGGAGTAAAAGTATAGAGCAAGCTTTGTGTATCAGCACTCTGAGAAATGCTCTCAGATGAGAACAACGTGACCTGGTTGCTGGTCGATGATGACGATGACAAAGTATTAACTTCGGTGGTGAGTGTCGTGATATCGTTTTGCAGCGTAGTCAGTTGTGTATTAACGGCAGCGAGCTGTGTCTGCAAGGCGGTAATCTGCGACCCGGAAGATGTATTGGTTCCCTGTAATGCTGTGATTTGGGAACTAAACGAATTTATCTGGTTGGCCAGTGCAGATACCTGGGTAGTGGCTGATGTCAAATTGGTTTGCATCGAGGCTAACGAACCCTGTGCCGTGGTTACATCGCTTTGTGCCGATTTCAACCCGGTCTGTAGCGCTGAAATTTGGGTCTGATCCGCGGATTCCTGGCCATGTATGGTGGAGATCTGATTGCTTGCTGCACTCAATTGGGTTGTTAACGAAGATACGGCTGCATTAGCCGTCGTCAACTGTACCTGGAGAGCAGTGACTGACTGCTGGGTAGAATTGAGATTATTACTGGTAGAAGTGTTGCGGTTTGACAACATAACACCGAACACTATAAACCCGAGTATTGCTATCACCAGTATGATTGCAATGATGACGGTGTACAAAGTAAGTGATCTTGTGCTTCGATTATCCATTTTGTGCCACCTTCATTTTCTTCATATCAGCAACCAATTAGTCAAGTACGTGGTACTCTGCTCCGGATTTTGAATAGATATTTCAAATACTTTCGTATACTCTAACGGATAGTAAAAATACATCTCAGTGACCCCTTTTTTAATTGCCTTGAACATAAACCACTCAGTTCCATACACACTGAGAGTGCCAGATTGATATAGTACCATTTGCTCATCTTCTTCATTTGTAAAACTCTGGTTATCCGATACTCTGAAGTTAATTTGCATCGTTGCAAACATCCCAATTGCAAACTCTTCGCCAACCTTTGCGTGTATTTCATAGGTTTGTTCTGTATATGTCGGTATATTAGACCATGGCACAGGTGCAGGAAGCGGGACATTTCGAGTAGTAAATGGTGGAAACAGGTAAGGCGCTGTAGTGGAATTTCCGCAACCTGCAGACACCAATAACACGACGAGTAATAACGTCAGTTCTATAATCGTTGTAATTCGATATCTCATTTCTTATCCGCTCTAATTCTTTATCCTGGCTCTAATATGCACTATCCTCAGGCGCTTGCTCGGTCAAATTGCTCTCACGAGCCAGGCATAACCCACAGCAAAAAGCATGTAAGCAACGCCACTGGCCGCTGTAATCGCGAAAAATATTTTAAAAGCTTTACCAGATGCCTCCTTCAGCCTGTCCCGTTGATTGGGAACGAAAACACGGATGCTTGCAAAACCGAAGAGGAGTACTAAAAGGACTAGAGGTATTATCTTGACTCCAAAGGAAAAGTAAAGTAATAGAATACCTCCCGGTATGAATAGTACAAGGTTCAATCCCAGATAGGACAACGGCATGTGCCACAATCCCCTAATGTGTTTATTCTTACCCACCAACCTCGGGGCAAGAAAATACCATGCCAGTATCCAGAATAGAATGGCAACCAAAATCCCGATAATTGATGCAATTCCCGGACCTTTGTTCCGAAGATACGTCCCGAAAGCGGTGCCGTGGTTCGGATAAACCGTAATCATGATATCTTTAGTCGAATTACTGTTAGTATATGTGACGCGCCAGACTCTCATCGTTGGGGGGGCTGGGGTACCGTTATTTAATAATTGACCCGTCCCCTCATCGACAGCGTAGGCAGACGCGTTGGTGTACGATGCGATACTCGGCTCATATTTCTCCCCATTCTGCACAAATCCCGAACGATTTATCCCGAGTTTGGGGTATTGCACTGCAAAATTAAGGTCTTGTGGAGCTACGACATACACGCTGGTCATCACGATCGGCGCAGCCCAGGAAGCACCGGTACCAAGTGGATACGTGTAATTCTGCCCTTTCTTGGCAGTAGTAAGTGATGTTACCCATGAAAGGTGCAATCCCGGTTCGCCGGTAGGCGAAGTTGTCCCTGATGGCTGAATTGATGAAGTAGAAGGACTTGTCTTTAAGCTGATCACGGCAATCTGTTGCCCTTTAAGGCGTGACAAGGCATCTTTTACTGAGGGATCGAGCCCTGTGGTACTGATAAGTGCATCCAGGTCAGTTGTCTCATCAATGTTGAAGATACTAATCTGTGAGCTTGGCGTTGTAAACGTAG
>JBEKCX010000640.1:0-3910 GCA_050014655.1 Occallatibacter sp.
TATACTTACCAGAGTCAGATACATAGCCCTGAATTAAGCGGTTTAATGAAGGGCAACATCCGTAAGAATGAAATTTTTGCCATTCCAAACCTTCAATAAACTTTACTTCTTTAAAAATAATCGTCCACAAACAGGTCTTTGGACTCAAGGATCAGGCAATCGGCTGGTACAACATCACCTGCGGAAAGCGAAACAATATCTCCAGGAACAATTTCTTCAGTCGGGACATCAATGGGATTCCCTCCGCGTACTACAGATACTTTCAATTGAATGATAGCCATTAATTTTTGGACAGCATTAGTAGAACCTCTCTCTTGCCAGAATCCTAACAGGCCGCTGGCCAACACGATGGTAAGTATGATGGCACCATTAACCGGATCCCCCAGGAAAAAAGATAAAATGGCCGCGAATATCAAAATAAGAACAAGGGGACTTCTGAACTGATTTGTCAAGAGCGTCAGTGTATCAGTTTTCCTCTTTGGTTTCAGGAGATTGGCGCCAAAACGAATGAGTCTTTTTTGGGCTTCGTCTTGGGTCAACCCATTTTTGGTCGCCCCGAGCTGACTTAAGGCATCATCGGGAGAAAGCGCCCAAAACGAATTATTTTGTTGGCTATTTGAGATTCTCATTTCTTTTATTGTCCAAGTATCTTACCTTCTAGGTCTGCTATTTTCGCAAGACGGCGCTGGAACCTTTCAATTTCCCTGAAATTAGCACTTATAAATGTTTGAACCAATTCCCAGGCTAAAGCATGTCCGGTCACCCCCCCGCCCAGGCATATCACGTTCATATTATCGTCCTCCACCCCCTGATGGGCGGAAAATGAATCCGCGATTAACGCAGCGCGCGCGCCCGCTACTTTATTGGCCGCAATGCAGGCGCCGACAACGCTTTCACAAATAGCCAGACCGCGAGTGACCTTACCACTAGCCACAGCTCGGGCCATAGGCACTACAAAATCAGAATAATCATCTTCCGGATCCAGTTCTTTTGTACCGAAGTCCACAACATTGTGTCCCGCGCCCTTCAGGACTGTACTCAGGTACGCTTTCAATTCAAATCCGCTGTGATCCGAAGCTAAACCAACACGCATGATTATTCTCCTGTTCCATTTCTATCAAAGCTCCAGCTTAACTCAAGAGAATATGCTAAAACGTGAGTTTGATTTGAAATGTATTTATCAAACTCGGGTAATCTTTGGGGATAATTCATGTTCTCCATCCATCAGCCGTTCCATTTCCAGTTAAGAATTTCCGGTATGTCTTGCCCATGCCTGTCAATGTATAGTTTATGCTCGATGAGGGTGCCCTGAACCATTTGCTCGACGTAGGCTCCTTTGGCACCCAATTGCAGTAAACGATCCACCACATCTTGTACCAGGTGGAATCGGTCCAGTTTATTTTGCCAGTCTACAAGTACATTAGCTGCCGATTGATGATCGAGAGCTTTAATGGTGCTGCTGTCCTGCTGATTTTGAATTAGATCAACGAAAGTAAGTTTTGTACCAGCCAAGCCGATTCGGTCAATCTTTCCGTACAAACATCGCTTTAGCGGTTCAACGGTCTGGTAAACCGCAAACTTGATGCTTGACGAACCGCCACTAATTGTCAAAACGCTTGGGTTGGGTGGTTTCAAGCATTTCTCCTTCATCACTTGTTAATCAGAATGAGGCCAGTTTTACACCTGCAAACTTATAATTCTTGAATGTTCCCGAAAGAGGATGAATAAACCGCCAATGTCTATTCGAACCTGCATATTAGTTATTGGTGCCTTGCGAAAAAGTAATCCGCATCAATCTTTGCCAGTTTAGCAGTGTCGATGTCTGTCGTCACATTGGCTAACTCCTGTAAAGCCCTGGCAGTGGCTAATTCATCACCTTTATGCGCCCTTAGCGCGTTAGTTCGCCTTGTTTTGGTCGGTAGGTCTTTATGCCAGTGCATCTCAACCTTGGGATGATAGAATTTTTCACTGTCTGGCGTTTTGCCTGGTTTCCCTTTATCCTGGGTGTAATAAGTAATACCTTTTACCACAGTGCCATCTTTTCGAATGTAACTTTTCCGGTTCACTTTTATTTGGGCCATTATATTTCACTTTCCTCCTATTTGCCTAAATGGGAGTCCTTATTAATAACCGGTTCATCGACCCAATATCCTTGAAAATTATAATGTTTATGCAATTCGTCCTCATACTCCCGGTTTAAAGGAGCCCCTCCCTGGTACGCTGGTGACTGCTTGATTGTTGTACGGGAGAGATCGACATAGACATTTGACTCGCTCCAACTAATGCGCTTAATCCATCGCGGAGAAACCAGAACTATTTTTCCAGGCCACCAATTTCCCGTGTCGACCATTAAATAACGAATTGCCCAAGTCGCATCATCAATAATGAAGTCAGTGATGTGACCGATCTCCCCATCTTTAGCTTGGATTGCATAGTTAGTAACCGCAAGAGTACTACGCAAATGAGGATCCCACCCTTTTTTATCAAGGGTAGTTTCCGGAAGCGCACCAGGGTTATCCCCAATATACGGATAGGGGTAGTCCCCCCACATATAAGGACCGGCCCAATACATCGGCCAAGAATAATATCCGTAATATGACTCTTCGAATTGTCTCGAGACCGGCTTGTCACTACTAATGGATGGGCTGTCCTCAATCTGTTTTTTAGTCAAATTGACGCCTATATTTTTTTCAGTTTTATTTATTGCACCTAATGCATGTGGAGATATCAGCACCTGCCGATCCCTTAGCCAATTTCCAGTATCAGCGACTAGATAACGAATAGTCCAATAATGGTCATCGAAGTAGAATTCTTTGATCTTCCCTATTTCCCCATTGAGTCCATTTAATTTGTAACCTTTTAGTGTTTTGGCTTCGTTTAGCATGCTGGGACTCCTTTCGTTTTTTAAGTTCCATTTTGATTATCGTGCCATGTAAGTTCATAACATCTATTAACGGGCGCGTTTTTGTTGCCTAATTATATTGTACGAATGATAACAGCGTAATAAATAATTAAGGGAAAATATGACAAATTCATTACGGTTTCTGGGTTCAGGACGATTCATAAAGTCATAAAGATTAGCTCGACTTCTTATGTGTCTCTCTTATTAGACTCCAGTAAAACCCTAAACTAACGACGAAAGGCACAAAGTAATAAAGCACCCGGAAAAGCATAGCTCCCAATACTCCTTGGCTGAATGGCACACCAAAGATGGCTAATATCCCAGCGATTGAGGCTTCTTGAACGCCCAGATCACCGGGAATAAATGAGATAACTGTTAGGGTGATGCCGAAATTGAACCCGGTAATCAGCACACCCAGATGTACTGGAATACCGAGAGCTTTGAAACAGAAAGCCAGGCCCGCTATCATGGCAGCTACATCTCCGACGATCAAACCTGCCAGCAGAAGTCCGAATTTGGGTTTCTGTTTCAACTGGTTGAAACCTTGAGTAATGGATTCTCCAAAATCACTGAGACGTTTCTCAATGTGCTTACGTGTTATAAAATGCCAGATGTTACCTATGACCCTCAGGACAAAGGCGCGGATCCGCCCGTTAAATAAAATGAAGGTGGCCGCCACAATAACTACTATTAGAATCATGATTAATAAAACCATGATAGTTACTCCACCAAAGACCAGCGGATAACTGAAGATGATATATATCAGACTCAAAGGGATGAGAATAAAAAAGACAAGGTTTTTAAAATACGAGAGTAGTAGCGACGCGCCCACAGTCTGGCTTGGTGTTACTCCATGACGTCCTAGGACCAACAGCCTCAACGCCAATGAGGCCGGAATGGCTATTAGACTCGACAAAACGTTTGAAACAAATCCTACCCTTAGTAAGTAAAGCTTATCAACCTCCACTCCAAAAACCCTCAACATGATTACCAAGCTGAGGCTTGCTA
>JBEKCX010000641.1:0-5751 GCA_050014655.1 Occallatibacter sp.
ATTTCGTCCGGTACTCACACACACAGTACTTTAACCAAAAGCACAACACCCGCGACCGGTAAACATTTTTCCGTGCATGCCGCTTCAATTTTCCAGTTCAGGAATGGTAAGATTGGCCGCCAATCAGAATATTACAACATGATGACCTTACTACAGCAAGTAGGGTTAATTCCCGGTCAACCGAAATAGGTTAGAATCACCGAATCATTTGCATGAAACAGGAGTTTAACACATTATGAAATACATGGTAATAAGTCATTTTAAAGATTCTTTTTGGATGCTAACCCGAGAAAATCAAACAGAGAAAATTTCATTGGCGGCTTCGGTTTATGAGAAATTCTTTAAATCCGGCAAACTACTGGAATTTTACTACCTCTGTGATATGAAGGGGGCAGTGACCATCTGGGATCTGGCATCTCCGGAAGAATTTGTGCGTATCTGTCTAGATAACCCTTTAACTACTTTTATGGATGATAAGTTTGTTCCGCTGATCGAGCGAGATGCGGTGAATAATATTTTGAAAGAAAAGTGTGCAGGTGCTAAGAAGAAAGGTGCGAAATAAAACGCAACATTTAATCAGGTTGCCATCAAGCCAGGATCACCTTTATTTTGTAGATATTGAAAATAATGTTTCCAGAACGGAGGATTCAATATGGCAACGAAGGGCAATTTCAGTACAACTAAGACAGTCCTAAAAATGCATAATGTTTTCGCTCAAACGGTGGCTGAGGAGATCGGCATGACCCGCACCCTTGAATTGTCTGCCAAGGCAATGGAGAAAATGGGCATGGCACAGGGTTACCTGGTGAAACAGCAAAAACGCATCAAAAACTTTAATGCTCATGATGTAGCACCGTTGGTTAGAATTGCTTATGAGAGCCTTGGAATAAGGCTAAAAATAGTGCAGGTGAGCCCCCGAAGTATTTTGGTGAAGTGTAACAGATGTCTGATTTACACCGCGGCTCGCGAACTGGGAATGGATGATGACACGATTGAGATGTGGTGTCGCGCCGGCAGAATCAGATTGATCGATGTTTTGGTTAAACAACTCAATCCTGATCTCGTCTTTCGGCTGGTGAAGTTTCGTCCTAATAGTGAAGATTTCTGCGAAGAAGAGATTGTGGAGATGATCGATTTGGGCCCAACCCTTAGTTTCGTGAAAAGTGAATATTTTCAATAGCTTTAAGAAGCACAAAAGAGCAATTGCCAAGATTGAAATTAGTACGGTATTATTGCGGATTGCCGCTCAAGGAGAAGAAGAATTGCCACTTTACGTGATGTTGACCAAACTTACCAGTGACGGGAGAAAATCAATAATGGCCAACCCCGGCAGAATCATCGAAGTCAACAAGGAACTGGAAGAGATGGGCGCTAAGATCATCGCTCAGTATGCTTTGTTAGGCACTTATGATTTCGTAAATATCTTCCAGGCTCAAAGCAACGAAGTTATAGCTAGGGTATCCGCAAAATTTGGCTCCAGAGGTACTCTTGAGCCGATGACATTGGCAGCCATTAGCATCGAGGATTACGTCAGGGAACTCGAAACGGCAAAGATAATCAGCCGGTGAGTTCAAATTTCCATTGTAAAGGACACATTATAAAAAAGAAGCGAGGTTTAAAATGTCAAATGCAGCTAAGGCTCATATCCTGATCGAGTGCGCGGTCGGAAAAACAAAAGATGTAATTAATGCCTTAAGACAACTTAAGGGGGTGAAATCAGTCGAGATGGTCGTCGGCCCTTATGATTTGATTGCAGTTGTAGAGGCCACTACGCTCGAGGAAATTGGAGATATCGTCACCATGCGTTTTCACCAGATTATTGGTGTCATGTGGACAGTAACATGTGTGGTTGCATAAATTCTAATTATAAATTTCCGTCAATATTTCTTATTCGAGTTTCTTACCACCGCAATGATACCGAGATGATGGCCAGGCGCAGGAGTAAAAGATGGAGTGAATGACGAGTCATGAATTTCCTAGATACACATAATTAAAACCTGGAAGATCAAAAAACTGTGATGTCAAAGTGAAAAAAAATGGCGGTCAATCAGTTGAGTACACTTTTCTGAAACCCGAACTAAAAAGGGATGGTAGCATGACCAGAATTGATAAAGAGATCTTAATAAACGCGCCTGTAGAGAAGATCTACAATTTCGTGATAAAGCCGAGTGACCTCCTGCAAATTTGGCCAAGTCTGATGCAGATTAAAAACGAGCAGTTATTACCCAATGGTGGTTACAGCGCCAAATGGGTATATAAAATGGGCGGGTTGTATTTCAAGGGTACGGGGGAAGTTATTGATATTGTCCCAGGTCGCTGGTTCACTTTTCAGACCAAGGGATCGATTAAAAGTAAAATTACCTGGACATTTCGCTCGAGTGATGGTCAAACTAAGGTGACCTTTACGATAGAATACGGAATACCGTTTATGGTGTTGAATTGGCTAACCGAGATCGTCGTGGGAAAGATCAATGATCAAGAAGCAACCCTGTTGTTAACTAACCTTCAAGTGAGAATGGAAGATAATTCCCCTGCTCAATTAAAGTTCAACCCAAATCGGACAAACTAATGGAGGATCCAAGGGAATCCTATGAATAATTCAAAATCAAACAATTGTGGCGTCGTATCACCATACCCGGAAATGGCGAAGAGCAACCTGGTAACGTCATTCAATGATATGGACGAAGGTCTAAAGATACTGCAGGCAAATAAAGACAAGTGGGTGATAACCGCTGTCGATGAACGCATCGCTATTTTGGACGAGATTAGAAGAGACCTGATGCCGCTGTCAGGCCATTGGATCGCGCTTAGCATTGATGCAAAGGGTGTCCCTCAACATTCTTTTGGTGAGGGAGAAGAGTGGTTGACCTTTGGTAGTATTTTTGGCCTGATAAGCTCGCTTCGCCAGTCCCTGGAGGACATCAAGAAATATGGCCAACCACGAATTGGTGGTCCGATTACAGTAAGGTCCAATAACCAAGTGGTCGCCAAGGTATTCCCGCAAACGAAAATTGAAAGCATGATGTTTCCCGGGCTTTCCGAAGAAGTGTGGATGGAACCGGACATTTTTCCCGAGGAGATGCTGATAACACAAGCTAAGGCTTACAAAGATGAGAATGCTTGGGGAGCGGTATGCCTGATACTTGGAGCTGGCAATGCATCAAGCCTCCCCATCGCCGACTTATTATACAGGTTATTTGTTGCAAACCGCGTGGTCATGCTTAAGCCTAACCCTGTCAATGCCTATCTTGGGCCATTAATGGAAAAAGGTTTTAGCTGTCTCATTAAGCGGGGTCATTTACGTATTGTCTATGGCGGGGCAACGGAAGGAAGCTATCTTTGCCACCACCCGCTGGTGGATGAAATACATCTCACGGGATCGGATAAGACGTTTGAAACGATAATATTCGGATCCGGTTCGGAAGGGGCCGAGCATAAGGTTCAGAAAAGACCTTCGATATCGAAACCTGTCAGCGCGGAATTAGGTAATGTTACCCCGGTGATTGTAGTGCCCGGACCATGGAATGATCACGACATCAGAAAGCAAGCTGAGAAAATTACCACCTGGTTGGCTTGCAATGCAGGCTGTAATTGTTTAACTCCCAGGCTTCTTGTGCAACATCAGAGTTGGGACCAGCGAGAAACTCTGATTAAAACAATCGGTGATGTGATGGCACATTTGGAGACACGCAAAGCCTATTACCCAGGCGCCAGAGAAAGACATGTCGCGTTTGTTGCTGCACACCCCAATGCCCTTCAATTCGGTGATTCTAGCCACGGCCAACTTCCATGGACATTAATACCGGATGTTGATTCAAAAAACACAAACGATATCTGCTTTAATAAAGAAGCCTTTTGTAGTGTTTTAGCTGAGACCGCTCTTGGGGCAGCAAACATTCCAGAGTTTATAGATCGGGCAGTTGATTTTGTTAACGGGACGTTATGGGGTACCCTAACCGCATCCATTATCATTCATCCAAAATCGATGCTTGATCCCAATATCGCTGCCAGTCTGGATCGTGCTTTGGTAAATCTCCGTTACGGCACCATTTGTATTAACGAATGGGGCATAATGGCATTTCCTTTCGCGCGAACCTCATGGGGGGGATTCCCCGGTCACGACACCTATAATGTCCAGTCGGGCATCGGTTTTGTCAATAACACTCCCATGTTTGATAAACCACAGAAGGCCGTAATCCGTGGACCATTCAAGAAAACGCCGTATGTTCTTCTAATCACCTTCAAACACTTTCCTGAAATTGCAAGAAAAATCGCTGATTATCAAGCATCGCCATCAATTTGGAAAGTACCTGGTTTGGTCTGGACTGAATTTAAAGGTTAGGCATTCGTTAAATTTTTCACGAGGAAGTTGCCAAGGGTGTCAGCAATCAATTTTGGATGAACTTTAACGACACGTATGATGTTATAGGAGGTTGTGCACTATGAAGCACCAATTGCAGGAATCCCTGCCACCGGAAAGCATGTTTCAATAAAAGGGAGTGACGTATACAAAATCGAGGGGAAGAAAATCCTGGAATGGTGGGAGTTTAATGATATGTTGGGTTTGATGACCCTGATTGGAGACGTTACTAGCACTGCACCTAACAAGTAACCACAGGGGCGAATTATCTCTCTAAATTAAAGATGCTTGGCTGCTTGGCTGCTTGGCTTGGTCCTAATGGCAATATATAGGTTGCGTATTGTGAAGCGCCGATATAAATGTTGGAGGTGATGGCTATAGAATTTCTATATAGAAAGTAAAACATCTGGTTCGGGATTAAATCAATAAAAAAAGGAGAAAAAATAATGCCTAAATTTATCGCTGTACATACTATGCCCACTATCACAGAAGACAATTACCAAGTTAGGGTTGTAGCCCGGTTGAATGAAGTTCCCAATGGCTTCACCTGTACTCAAATTTATTGCGACTTTGCAAATCATAAGTTCTTCTGTGATTGGGAAGCTCCCAGTAAAAAGAGGCACTTGAGCAGGGCTTTAAATCTTTGAACGTTCCCTTTGACGCTGTATACCCGGTAAAGATTTTCAACTTTGAGAAGAAGAAGTTCGTATAAACTAAATCGCAAAAATAAAAACAGGCGATTCGACAGAACGCCAAGCTTAGGTGCGCTGCTATGGAGAGCAAAGTTGGCTGACCCCAAGATGTTATGAACGGTCTGTCAAACCTACCTCGGGGCTAAAGGGTTGACCTCGTTTATGGTTGGGATGAGACCGCGGAGATTTAGATTGTTGCCCAGTCACCCCAACACGTTCTTGGTGAATCTGTATCAGTTGTCCTTGGTGACATGGGCTTCAGGGGGTTTGTCGATGCATGCCGACGGACTGTAGCAGCTCGATCGCAAACCATGCCAGGGCCACCATATAGGCGACCAAAGCAAATGTCCCGGTTGTTGCCCACCACCAAGACATAGAAATACCTCCACCTCCTGGAATACTCAGGAAGCCTATCGGTAGGCTAATCGCCGTGAGCACGATGAAGCCGATGCCGAGCCGGCGGGAGAAAACCCTAGCACGGATGGTGGCGACTCCGAAGAGGACTCCACCCAGCGAGACGATGAAACTGGCGACCGCGAAGAAGATAGTGAACGCCACAGGCCCGTCGTTGAGGATCTTATTCGCGACGTTCATGGTTGCTATCCAGGGGAAGATCAGAACCTGGATCAGAGCCCAGCCGACGGTCAGGGCCATCCCCCCCGTCAACACAGCCACTATGGCAACAAAGCCGAGGACACC
>JBEKCX010000642.1:0-6016 GCA_050014655.1 Occallatibacter sp.
CATACCGCCGTCGTCAGTCGCGTACAGCGCTGGCTTGTAAGCAAAGCCGTGCAGCGCATCCACGAAGGCGACCTGGGAGAAGTTCCACGGGGCACCTACCACGTCTCTGACGACCGGGACAGGCATCTGCTCGAAGCTGCTGCCACCGTCTTCAGTCCGCACGAGCGAGTTGTCCCAGCAGCTGGTGCCCGGACAGGGCGCGCTACCGAGTACCCACCATCTCGTGGCCGACACGGCACTCACCGACTGAGGCAGGAAGCCAGCGGGCACTCCCGATCGAGTGGTTGTCGCTCGGGAAGATGCGGTGGTGCAGATTGCCAGCGTCACGGTCAACGTCACCACGACAGCGCCCAACTTGGGAACAACAAGGTTCATCGCGCACACCGAGGGTCGATGGGGAATATCGCGACCTCCGGTGACAGGTCGGTCCCGTGCGCGCCGCGGAACTGAGCGTCGACCGCTAAGTAGCCGTCGCCCACCGCAAGGGAGGGGAGGCCCGAGTCGTTCGCGGAATAGCCATAGGTGATCGGCCCGTAGCCCGGAACGCGCACCGTGGCGCGGACCGAGCCGGTCGGGCCACCCGCACATTCGAGCCAGCCCCCGGCGTGGCTCATCCAGGCGAGGCTCCCGGCGGTCGTCACCTCGAAGGTTCCGTTGAGGCCGTTAAACGTGCACGTGTTTTCGATCGAGCAGTGGAGAGGCGTCATCGTCGCAGCCGATGCCGGGGCGGCGTGGCTCATCATGCCGCCCATCAGATACACCCACAGAACCGGCCCGGCCACGCCGATCAAGCGGACGATGGGGAACTGCTCGTTGCTGGGTTCAACCTCGAACTGGCCCGTTTCTGGGTGGAACCGCTCGGTAGTCTGTGACCACGCGGCTGCCATCTGGTCGATGGCCGAGATGTAGAGGGTATCGGCCCCGGGTCCCGAGACGACGTTCCAGACTGACTGGCCCTTCCTGAACGCCGGGAGTTGGACAATCGTCAGGCGAGCGGTGCGGGCATCAACCCGCTCCAGCTCCGTGCCGTTCGATGGACTGAGCCACAGAGCCCCGGCACTTGCGGCCGGTACCCCGCTGTCGAACCGGGTTCCCACTTGGATCTGACGCTCGATCGAGAGGGTGCGGGCGGTCAGTTGGTAGAGGATCTGATCAGCGCTCTTGGGACTCGGGAAGCACAAGACCCAGACCGAGCCGTAGGCGACGGTGAGAGGGGCCGACAGATCGAGCCATGGTGACTGTACAACCGGCCCACCGGAGAGGGGAACCCTCGCGATTCGAGTGCAGGGGGAGTTGCCTTCCCCGCCGTAGGTAAGGAAGAGGTCACCTCCCGCTATAACTGCAAGGTCCGGGTTGTCGACCGCGAGAGCGCGGACCGCCTTGAATCTCTGGTGAGTCGTGAGGTCGGTCTCGAACAGACCGGCTACCGATTGTTGTGCAAACGACGCTGGCTTTGCAGCCGAGCAGCCGGTCTCACCAGAGCTGCTCGTGGTCGCACCAGGGAGGGAAACGCCTGAGCGAGCTACTGCGTACGCGCTCGAACCGCTCCATGCAGCAAGCATCAGCGTCATGGCCACTGTCGCGATAGCGCCGAGCTTGCGCACTGCCGGTATCTATATCACCAGTGCAGATCGCTGGGATGTCGGGATGATCACGCGCTCGGGGCATGAAACCGGTTCCGTTCAGACCCTCACGGGAGCGTCGGTGTCGTGAGCGCTCCTCGGCGGTACGACCGGGTCGGCACCACTCTCGGCTCGCTATGTGCCCGGTGTTGGACCCACCGACTCGGCGAGTTGGCGACATGACAACGGTCATCGACAGAGGGATCATGGCGTCAAGTTGTCCTACGACGCGAGGTAGGGACCGAAGGGAAGAACATGGGCGAGCCTCCTGCGGCTAAGGCCATTGGGCGATCTTCTTCACGGAGGTTGCGTCGACCGACCTTGAAGATCACGCTCTCCTTCACGAGCATTGTCGCCGTGGCCCTTGGTGCCGCCACCCTGCTGGGGCAAGCAACATCCTCAGCCGCTGGCCGGTTGGCTGCGACTACTGTCGCCAAGGCGGCGTGCGCGCCTGCAGGGACTGGTAACGAGCCCATAGTGGACCTCGGAAGCCACAGGTCATTCGCCCGGCTCCGAACCGTATGCGTAGGCACACTTCAGGGGACTGGCGTCATCGACGCTGGCGCGCTGTTTGTCATTCACGATGTCGGTCCCCGCCAAGATGGAAACACCGAGATCGTTCGAGTCGACCTCACCACCTACGCGGTGCGATCAACCCCCCTTGTCGGAGCCGATTGGATATTCGCGGGTCTTGGCGACATCTGGGCGGTGACAGCCTCGAACGTATCGAGCCTTGTGCAGCTCTCTCCTTCCTCTCTCCGGGTGCTACATCGCTTCGCCTACCCGGGCGGTGGGATCCCCTTCGACGGGCGTCTCTGGTTCATCGACAACTACTCGCTGAAGACATTCAACGCGACAAACGGGCAGGTCGTGGTCGTGAAGCTCCCGTGGCTTCCGACTGACCTCAGTCCGGCCAGCATCACGTCATCGGGTGGTGAGCTGTATCTCCTCGCAGCGAGTCAGAAGACTCCCGAGACCGCGATTGCGACGTACAACCCCGTGAGCGGCACTCACCGACTCGTGAGCGAGGTTGATCTGGGCGGCGGGGCGGGGCTGCTCGGCGTGACTGGCAGGGTCCTCTGGGTCCTACCACCAGGAGGCAATATGCACACGGTGGCGGCCTACTCCGCGCAGAGCCTCAGACCCCTGACCGGCGGCTTTTCAGACGGCTTCTTGAACGGCACATGGACGGCGGCCACTGATGCAGGTGACCTTTGGTTCCAGATCGCCGGTGATCCCCTCGACTGTGTCTCGGGTAAGACGGGGCGTGTTGATACGGAGTTGCGTCTGCCCAACACCTTCAGCTCGCAGAACATCGCCGAGGCGACGCCACCTGGGTTCGTGGCAGCCGACGCGACCAACCTCATTATTGCCGCCAACGAGACGCACGGCGCGAACCCCTCCGAGTCCGGTATTGCCGTCTACCCGATGGACCCAAGATGTCGCGCATGAGATATCGTTAAAGGCTTGTAGCGGTCCTCCGGTGGGTTAGACGTGCCCGAGTCTTACGCAGAGCTCACCGCTCGGAACGGGACCTCACCGCCAGTCGGAGATCAGCGCCGTCGGCCCTACGACGCGAACCCCCACCTCACTCTCACTACGGCGAGCGACGCTTCGCCAATCACCGCAGAAGCGACCGGACGGCCCATCTGCGTGGTCGTCCACAGGTGTTGACGGGACCCGCTGACCGGGACCCTTTGAACTGATCCACCCGTTGTGCGAGTCCGAGACCCCATCATGGGGTAGGGAGGACTACACCGATGAAACGACGCCGGCACTCACCCGAACAGATCATCCGTCTGCTCCAAGAAGGCGAGAAGCTGCTCGGCCAGGGCCAGAACATCGAGGAAGTCGCAAGGCAGCTCGAGATCACCGAGTCGACCTGGCACCGCTGGAGAACCCAGTACGGGGGCATGAAGGCCGAGGACGCGAAGAGGCTCAAAGAGCTCGAGAAGGAGAACACCCGCTTAAAGAAGATCGTCGCCGACCAGGCGCTCGACATCGACATGTTGAAGGAGCTGAACCGGGGAAACTTCTAACCCCGAATCGCCGCCGGAGGGCCGTTCAGGTCCTCACCGAGCGGTTCGGGGTCTCAGAACGCCGGGGCTGTCGTGTCGTTGGACAGTGCCGCTCCACCCAGCGCCTTCCTGCCCCGACACCGAGCGACGACGAGCTCGCCCTCCGGGCCTTTCTCCGCGACTTCTCCCGCTCCCGTCCCCGCTGGGGCTGGCGCAGGGCCGCCAGAGCAGCAAGAGACGCCGGCTGGGCAGTCAACAACAAGCGCATCCACCGCCTTTGGCGAGAAGAAGGCCTGCGTGTTCCCTATCGAAAGCACAAGCGCCCCCTTCGGGGCATCGGGGTCGCTGTCGGGGCCATGTGCCCGATCGCCCCGAATGTCATCTGGGCACTCGACTTCCAGTTCGACCAGACATCTGACGGGAGGATCCTCAAGCTGTTGAACGTGATCGACGAGTACAGCCGTGAATGCCTCGCCATCGACGTCGCGCGCTCCATCGACGCCGATGGTGTCGTGCGATGCCTCGACGGTTTGGCCCTCAAGCGGGGAGCACCGAGATACGTGCGCTTTGACCACGGACCGGAGTTCATCGCCTTCGCGGTGGCGGACTGGTGCCGCCTCAATGGCACCGACACGGTCTTCATCGACCCGGGATCGCCTTGGCAAAACGGCTGGATCGAATCTTTCAACGGACGACTTCGCGACGAGTACCTGAACGGGCAACGCTTCGAGACCCTCTTTGAAGCCCAGGTCCTTTTAGAGGACTGGAGAATCGACTACAACTTGAACCGACCTCACAGCGCGCACGGCTGGCTCACCCCGGTCGAGTTCGTCGAGGCTTGGCTCAACCAACAACAGCTAGTGCTCGCACAACGAGTGGATCAGTTAACGGGTTCCCCTCACCGCCACCACATGCTTCATTGCGGATTGAACCATTTGCTCGCTCCCAAGCATAAATGGGATGAAGCGGATCAGTACCCCTCTGCTGGCGGTAGGCCGAGGGTCTGGCAAGTCTCCTTGTTGCCAGGAAAGACTCCGGCCACGCCACCCGGGAGTACGCAGACAACCAGGGACGGAACGGGGTGGTCAGGGTTGAGGTGCGCGCGCTCGCTGGGTGTCATCTTCGCGCCCGCGTTTGCGGAGCCAGGGGTGAGAAGCCCGTCTTGCCAGAGAAGCGTGCAGGCTGAGAGGGCGTTGGTGACCTGTGCGTTCGAGCCAATGGGGCCGGCAGCGGTCACGGAGCTGCCGCGGAAGTCATTGCCTCCAGCAAGGCTGTCGACGGTGTAGCAGCGGGCCAGATTGGTTTCGGTGACGGGAGCAGAGGTGAGATGGACGATGGTGGCTGCTGCGGCGGTGCCCGTCAGGGCGAGGCCTACAGCGACGCCGGCTATTGCTACTTTGCGGCGCACGGTCCTTCGCCTCGGCCCGATACGGGAGGCCAGAGCATGCGGGCTCGCGAACGGTGGCACGATCTGGCCCACTGGCAGTTCCTCGACGCCAGCTTTCAGTACCCGAGTGAGCCGAGCTTCGAAATCCTCGCCGGGGTTGGTCACGGTCTTACCTCCTGTCGCAATTGGGTGAGTGCTCGTGAAGCCAGGGACTTCACCGTCCCTGGCCGGCACCCGAGGATCTGGGCGATCTCCGCCTCCGACCAGCCGCCCCAGTAACGGGCGACGATCACGACGCGCTGGCGATAGGGCAGGGTCCCGACAAGGTCGAAGAGATCGGCATCGGCCGAAGTGAGAGCGCCGCATTCCCGGCTCAGGCGGATCGCTTTGAGCGCGCGCCGGCGTTCGTTGCGCTGCCACGCGCGGGCTTGGTTGACGATGGCTCGATGCACGAACCCTCTGGGGTTGTCGATCTGTCCAAATCCCCGGTACAGCGACACGAAGGCTTCCTGTGCAAGGTCCTCGGCCACCGCCGACGTGCGGACAAGCAACCAGGCGAATCGAGCCGCCTGGGTGAACTCGTGCTCGTAGAACGCGACGAAGTCCGAGCCGGTGGACCGAGGCGGAACGCTCCCAGGCACGATCGTTGCCCTGTCGCTCACAGTCATACGTATCCCGAGAGCCTCCTTCGGTTCCAAGAAATCCCGATTCGTTGTCCCGCTCGCTTGGGCGCGACCGCGCAGCCGCAGTCGAGCCCGGTCGCGCGCTGGGTGTAGGTCATTTTGAGCCCACCGCGCAAGCGACAGGTGGGACCGCGTTGCAGGCGCGCACCGATCAGTTCTGACTGTCGATAGAGCGCAGGTCGGTCGTCTGCCTCTGCAGGCGTTGTGCTCCGGCACTTATGGGTCGCGGTCACCAGAAGACCGCCTTGCGGTGAGTAGGGGGCCTGTTACTATTGAGCAGTTGCTCAATGTGATCGTTTAGAGGAG
>JBEKCX010000643.1:0-6628 GCA_050014655.1 Occallatibacter sp.
CGGTTGGCATCGAGTTCCACCCCATAGAGCGTGGAATTGGATCCGCCAGTGAGAACGTGGAGTGCGGCCCCGGTGCCACAGCAGGGATCGAGAGCGGCGGTGGGCAAGCTTGGGAATGCGAGACGGGCCCGAAGCATTGGGCCCTGCTCCACGGGGAGGGGGTAATAACCGAGCTTGAGTCTCGCAGCTACTCTCACTGAAAATCCTTTCAAAACGTGTTTGTTGACGAAAAAATACCCATAATCTGATCAAATGTCCAGTTTATGGGCGACGTGAAACAGTATCGGAAAATATCTTGAAGCTGTTAGTTGAACGACGCGAGTACCGCAAGGATGTTGCACTTCAACGATGGAACGATGGAAGGTCGCGGTGGATCGCTTTCCATACGATTGCTGGATACAGTCTTATGCTGCCACCGGTCATTGAGACTGCAAGGGCGCAGGTAAGTGCCCGGAGTTCAAACCACTCCTCACTGCAACTTGATTTTGCCTGCGATTTCTTTGGCGGATTTTCGCGATACGTCTGCCTGTTCGGCATAACGGGGCCAGTTGGCCACGGCCTTTTCTACCTTCGCCAGAATCTCCGGTGCATTTTTTATCCCGTGCTGTTTGCCCAATGCCTGAAGTTGGGCGGTGCCGGGATTTCTTCCCTCACCCATGACGAGCGTGCTTTGCTCGCCGCCCGGGCCATAGGAAAAGACCAGGTCGTAGGCTGGCGCGAAAATCCACTCGTTTCTCGCGTTAAGAAGGAAGGAAAAATTCTTCACATGATCGTCGCGGTTATGAGCAAGGACGTTGAAGCAGGCCAGCGCATACGCCTTTTCGGCATCCCGAATATTCCTGGTCAACGCCAGGGTCGCGCGCAGAACCATATCGTAGTCGAGGCTCGGACTGCGATGATCGGCATGGATCAGGCCGCCAAGACTATGCATATGGATGCGGGCATCGCCGTCCCGATCGAAGCGTTTCGTGCCGAAATATTTGTTCCTTTTCGTGCGGAAAAGATGGGTTTCAGGCATCTCCACGCCTGCATCCTTTGCCATCAGGCTATAGGCGTATTCGATAGCTCCCACGGCTCGCACGTCCTGGGAAGACGGAAACTTGATCATCCAGTGCGCGAAGCCGGATCGCAATTCCTGCTGGCCGTGAATGATCCTTTTCTTGTCGATGCTCACCTGCGCCACGATCTTGGGGCGGGCACCCGAAGAGGAGCCATTGAGCCGCAGCAACTCTTCGAATACCTCTTCGTTTTCTCCGGCCAGTACGGCGGCTGATTCATCGGCGAGCTTGTCGAGCACCAGCGGAGCATCGTCGCTGTTTTGCAGACCCAGCTCCGGCTCGTAACTGAGAGCGCCCATGCCGTGCTGTCCCACATAGGCCAGCCGGTCGAGCGGAGTCAGTTGGCCGCGATGGATACCATGGTTTTCCACTGTGCGGTCGAGCAGAAGGCGGCCCCATCCGTCCGGCAGGCTGTCATTGAATACGCCGAACAGGCCATCGAAGATCGTAGTGTCGGCAATGGCTACGCCAGGCCTGAGGGGAAGTTTGATCGGCGAAATCTCGATGTCTGAAGCGATGAATGAGGCGTCATACTCGAAAAGGACCTGCCTATCCTTGAACGCGAGGCGCCCAACCTTGCGGCGTTGGTTTCGCGCGTCAAGATAAACGGTCAGCAACTCTGTCGGGCTATAAGCCATGGCTGCGTCCTTTACTGCCCGTCGCTCTGCGCCGCAACGCCGGCTTGGCCAATAGGGCGTCGAGCGATTGGGCGGCTGGGATTGGCCGGATTTCCACGGCCAGCTTGTCGAAATCGTCAAGGCAATCCAGCACCAAGGCTAGATTCAGAAGCGAATGCAGCGCGATCAATCCTTCGCGCTCAAATCGCTTCAGCGAACTCCAGGTCACGCTTGAGCGCGCCGCCAGTTCTCTCTGCGTCAGGTTCATGGCAATACGCCGTGCCTTGAACCGCCCTGCAATTTCTGTCTGTACCTCTTGCACCGTCTTGAGATAAACAGTCAATATATTACCTCTCCACGCCTATTCTACTACATAGAAGACAAAATATTAACCATATATTTTAAAGCAATAAACCATTACCCGGCGACCAGCTGCTGAAGTATGCTCTGGTGGCGACATCAAGAGTGAGAGATCCGGACGAAATCACGCCAGCGTTTCAATGAAGCAGGACAGGCGTTGTGAGGAAGCGTAGAGGACCCGGTAATAGCCTGAAGGATCATCGAAGCGGTTCCCGAATATTCATCTTCGCTGGCCCAAAACCAATCGGGCGGCTGCCACGGTGAAGGCAACTGCCCAAATCGAAATACTGGAGAATTTGGTGTGCAGACCTCAAAGCGGTCTGCGGTAAAAGACGTAAGCAAACCTAGCCCCCTGCTGAAAATGCTCTGGCCGCACTCAGAACGAGCGGTGCCACTTGATCGAGGTCGTTTTCCTTGAGAAGACGTATCGGCACGCGATCACCCAGTTCGGGATTGATGCCCATGAGCCATGCCTGAACGACTGCCGGTGAATCATGGGCGGTCAGAGTCATGACGACATGGTAGGTAAATCGCAGGCGTTGCTCCGCCTCGCTATAAGATTTCTTTCCTTCAATCCAGCGATCGATAGCCCTGGTGTCTTTGACGCCGGCCACAAAGGCGGTCAGCTTTTTCCCTATAATTGACGCCAGCACATGTACAAGTTCCGGCATGGGGAGCATTAGAGACTCCCGATGGGCGGCAAGATCGGGTTTTGGGAGAGAGAGGGACGCCATATGAAACCTCCTACACCTTTAAAACTAGTCCCAAACGGCAGAATGTCAAGACAATTGCATATAAATAGCAGAGGAATTGCATCTCGTGTATATTGCGATTTGCTCTGCAAGTCTTTCACGGCAATCGGCTTCGGGATCGCCATTTGACCAGAGTCGTAGTGCGGTGAAAGTCAGACCTGAAATGTGACTGCACCATCCCACACGATCCGGACAGTCGCGCCACAGCACGATCACGACCTCGCGTCCTTGTCAGATCTGCCGCAGCAAATCCCGTGTCCGCTCATACAGGCAGAGCCTCGGCAATCACCTGATCACGCAAACGTATATGCAGTGCCTGCGGCGTGAGAACATCTACCGACACGCCGAGGAGAGTGCGCAACTGGTACCGAATCTCCCCGATGTCAAAGATGGACGTCTCCGGCGTGGGATCGACCAGAATATCGAGGTCGCTCTCCTCGGTATCCTCTCCATATAGAACTGAGCCGAAGACACGGGGATTTCTGGCGTATCTCGATTCAACAATGCGGCGAATCTCCTCACGATGCAGTTGCAGAGCCTCCGACGGTCTCATAAAATCCACCCCATTCCATTATCATGCAACTCTACTCTATGATCGCAAGCGCGGAAGCGCGCTCTCACCCTCCGCGCCTACCAGGCGGTAGATCGCAATCTCTCCACCCAAAGGCCGAATACATTTGCGCAGACCTGTCGATCGCCTTATCTTTTCCCTTGCAATCGCGCGGCTGACCATACAATTCCGGGAACTTAGGCCCTTACTTCTCGCTAAACCGTTAGCGCCAGCTGAGAATTACTTCCGGCTTGACCGCCTATCAAAGGCGCGGTTACTCCGAAATCATCCCGAGCGTCCCCAGCCATGTCTCCACCAACTCAGGCCATCGCGTCACCGGGAGCTTCGTGCGCCGCAGCCCGAACGCGTGCCCGCCCTGCGCATACAAATGCATCTCCACGGGAACCCCGGCGTTCTTGAGCGCAATGTAGTAGACCAGCGAATCGTCCACGTTGTCCGAATCATCGTCCTCGTTCTGGAGCAGAAAGGTAGGTGGCGCCTGACGGGTGAGGTGCTCGCGAATATCCGGGTTCAGCTCCGGCCGTTCCAGCTTCTCCTCGCCAAACGATAGATGACCGGGATAGATCGCCACCGCAAAGTCCGGGCGGCAGCTCTCTTTGTCGGCGGCATCGACAGTCGTGTACAAGCGGTCGAAGTGCACGCTCATCGCCGCCACCAGATGCCCGCCCGCCGAGAATCCCATCACGCCGATCTTGTGTGGATCGATGTGCCACTCAGCGGCGTGAAAGCGCACCAGCCCCAGCGTCCTCTGCGCGTCTTCCAGCGCAATCGGCGACTGCGGATACGCGCCCCAATACGGATCCGACCTCGGCGCGGGTACGCGGTACTTCAGCAGCACGCAGGTAATTCCCTTGGCCGTCAGCCAGTCGCAGGCCTCCGTGCCCTCCAGATCGATAGCCAGCTCCTCATAGCCACCGCCGGGGAACACGACCACCGCCGCGCCCGTATTCTTTCCCGTTGGCTTATAGACCGTCATCGTAGGCCGCGAGACGTTGTCCACCTCAACCCACGGCTTGCCCGCGACCAAACTCTTCGTTTCCGTCACCGTCGTCGCAGTCTCCGGTTTTGCGACAGGTCGCGCATCCGGAACTGCTCCCGGCCATATCGTCATCTGCGTATGTCCCGCCGACGGCTGCCACGCAGTCGTCTGCGCGCTCATACCACCAATCGCAAACGCAAAACAAATCCCCAATATCAAAGCCTTCATCGCAATCTCCACATCTACGCATAGCCAATGACTGACTGGCTGAGAGCCGAGTGTACGGTTGTTTAGAAGGAACCTTATCCTCTTGCTGCGGCGGGAATCGACTCAGTTAACAGACATCTCTTCCAAAGCCGACGTGCGAACTGACCGCGCCTGTCACTTTATCTGAGCCCGCCCCGTATTGCGGGAAGTTCGACGGTCGCTAATTCAGTTTTCGCTTTGCATACTCTGCATGGGTCCATCATGCCACCCCTGGTCGTCGCCTCTCAGGGATGGCCGTCCATGACCAATGCTTCATACGCAGCAGTCAGGCGATAGCGCCGCGACTTCCGGGATGCGTTGCTCATCTCCAAAAATCCGTCTTCGACCCAGCGCTGACAGAGATCCGCCGCTGTACGAGGCTTAAAGTTAAATAGATTGCCGATCTCCTTGCTTGTCAGCTCTCTCGATTGCGTGAAGAGTCCGAGAACTTTGCGCTGCCTTGCGTTGAGATTTCGGAGAGCTTTGCTTTGATCGACACCCCCCTTCTCGGCTTCGCCACGCGCCTGCGTCTCTACTTTTTGGAAGGAGGCTGCCATACCTGCGACGAAATAGAGTACCCATTTGGTGATATCCGCGGCGGCGCGACCCATGTAGTAGTTGTGCGATGGCCCGATTGTCAATGCTTCGTAGTAGTCCTGTAGGTTCCGCGCGTAGTACTCCTCAAGCGCATAGAGCCCTTTGAGACCGTACCCCCCGAGATGCAGGATCAGCGTCGTCAAGAGCCTCGCCGTTCTGCCGTTGCCATCGTAGTAGGGATGGATCGTTGCAAATTGATAATGCGCGATGGCGGCTTTGATCGGAACTGGAAGCTCGTCCTTCTGATTGATCCAGTGGACGAGTTGGCTCATCAGAGCGGGTACATTCTTTGCCTCGGGTGGCATGTAGACGATACCCCGGGACCGGCTGTCTCGAATCACGTTCTGCCCATCCCGATATGGCGTCGCCCTGGCTCGCGCCTTTCCTACACTCATGACCAAGCCATGAAGCCGTCGCACCGCTGATTCGGTGAGCGGTCCGCCTTGCTTCGCCAATCTCTCGACTTCGTCGAGCGCCGCATAGTAGCCTTTGACCTCGTCCTGATCGCGCTCGCGCCCTGGAAAATGTTGCCCGTCGGCAATGACTTGGGCTACCTGCTCTTGGGTTAGGCGATTGCCCTCGATCATGGTTGAATAATGAGTAGAGAAGAGACGGGCGGTCTCCCGCAAATTTGCCAAGACCCGGGGCGTGATCGGCAACCCCTGAATGGACTGTTTCACCGCCTCGATATGCATTAGAGCATTGGCAATCGCCGGCGTTATGACGAAGTTCGGGCTGAACTCGGTAGATTTTGGAGCTGCCATCTGCCCTCCGAACGGGGTTTTCCGACCGCCGTTATACCGCTATTATAGCGCCGTCATGGTGCTGATAAACCGCTGATATCCGACGGGCCGGCGCTGAACAAAACTGGTTCAGTCAGCTTGCCTCTCGCGCGCATCTATAATCGCGCCATGGCTGAACCTCTATGGACCCCAGAATCAGTTGCACGCATCCTCATGAATCCTCAGTACTGTCTTGGTCAGCAGCCGGCAGTTGATGAAGACACCTGGATTAAGGCAAACGCGAAGATGATTCGCGAGATGGGGGCTGAGTCGTACCTTGCCACCTTGCTTAGCCTTTTGCGAGACCACGATGCCTGACACGATTATCAAGCTCGACCTACATCTTGACCCGGACTCCGCTTGGGCGCTGGCGCAGTTCCTGAAGCGTAGCCGATGGGAACACTTTCTGGCGTGTGCCGTGGATGAAGAAGAGGCTCATCAGATTAAGTTCGCAGTCGGCCGCCTCGAAGCTGCGCTGGCCGAGAAGGGCTACGCACCTCTATGAGCCGGGTCGCCGACGACGCGCAGCGGAGAGATGTTCAAAGATTCTGCGGCGATTGCATGGCTGAGAATCCGAAGGTCTTTGTTGTGCAGGATGATCTTTGGTGCTGGCACATCCCTGGCCCTAATCTTCTCTGCCTGCTCTGTGCAGAGAAGCGGTTGGGG
>JBEKCX010000644.1:0-7464 GCA_050014655.1 Occallatibacter sp.
GCCCGGTTGTATCGGGGCCTGGACGTGTTGGGCGAACACAAGGACGCGTTGTGCGGTCATTTGCTGGAACGATACCGGGACTGGTTTGGGGTGGGGTTTGAGTTTCTGCTTTACGATGTGACGAGCACTTACTTTGAGGGGCTGGCGTTGCGCAACGCCAAGGCGGCGCGGGGTTACTCGCGCGATCACCGGTCCGACTGCAAGCAGGGGTGCATCGGGTTGGTGGTCACGCCGCAGGGGCTGCCGATCGCCTATGAGGTCTTTGCCGGCAATCGCAATGACGTGACGACCCTCCAGGAGATGGTGCGCTTGATGGAAGACAAATACGGGCAGGCCAAGCGAGTGTGGGTCTTTGACCGGGGGATCGTCAGTGAAGAGAATCTGGAGTGGTTGCGGCAGCGGGAAGCCATTTATCTGGTAGGCACGCCCCGGAGCCAGTTGAAGAAGCACCAGGCGGCGCTGCTGGATCACACCCACTGGAAGGAAGTGCGTCCCGGGGTGGAAGTCCGGTGCGTGGAGGCGGAGCAAGGCAACGAGCGGTTCATCCTCTGCCGGAGCGTGGATCGAGGGGCCAAAGAGCGCGCCATGCTGGAGCGTCAACTCAATTGTTTGCGAACGGAGTTGGGCCAGTTGGACAAGACGCTGGGCAAACATCCGGCGGTGGACTTGGAGGCGGTCGGGCGCAAAGTGGGCCGCTGGCTGGGGAAGTATCCCGCCGCGGCGGTCGTCTTGAGCGTGGAAACCAAGAGGAACGCCCAAGGCCGGATCTGCGGCTTGGAGTTGAAAGAGCGGACCGAGCGGATGCCATGGGCCCAGTTGGCCCATGGAGCGTATCTATTAAGAACCAACCATCCCGCAGACGATCCGGAGGCCTTCTGGTGCTGGTATATTCAGTTGAGCCAGGCCGAAGCGGCCTTTCGCACCGGCAAGAGCGACTTGCACCTGCGCCCGGTCTTCCATCAAAAAACCGAGCGCGTGGAAGCGCACATTTTGGTCAGTTTTTTGTCCCTGGCATTGTGGCGGACATTGGAACAATGGATGCGAGCCAAAGGACTGGGTGACTGCGCTCGCCAACTGTTGCTGGAACTGGACGAACTGCGCTCGATGGACGTGGTCCTGCCGACCCGGCCCGCGACCGGAAAAAGCGCTGGCTCAACTGCTGGCGCACATGCAGTTGGACCTGCCACGAACCCCCAAAATCCTGGAAAATGTAGTGCCGAAAACCGCCAGTTGAAAATGAGTAACTCGTTGCAAATCAACGCAACCGCCCTTCCCCGCACCCCCGAACTGACGAACTTGGGGACGAACTTGGGCTAAGGCGCCGCGCGCCAATCCAAGACCACCAGTTGCACGGACCGCGCGCCCTTGAATTGGTTGATGGCGGGGATGAAGGCGAGATCGAACCGCCCCTCCGGCATGGCGGCGGCGCCGCAATTCCACCACACCGCTTCCAGGGCGGCGCGGCCATCTGTCAAGCGCAGTTTTGCGTGCTGGTTTTCGCGGCCCATCCGCCGCGGCGGCAGGCGATGGCTCAAGCCGCGCATCATCCATAGCACCGGCGGGTTGCCCTGCCCCGTCGGGGCCAGGGTCTCCAATTCCTCCAGGCGCGCCAGGGTGAGATCCGCGCCGGTGACTTCGCCATCCAGTTTCAAGGAAGGCTCCAAGTCTTCGGGTTTGAGGGACAGCCGCGCCAGTTCGTTGAGGCGGCGGCGGAGCGGGTCCACCTGGTCCGGCCTGGCGGTGATTCCCGCCGCCATGCTGTGACCGCCGTGACGCGCCAGCAGGTCGCCGCAACCGCACAGCGCCGCCGCCAGGTCGAACCCTTCGATGCTCCGGCCCGAGCCGCGCCACATTTCCCCGTCGCCGCCCAGAATGATGGCCGGCCGGTGAAAGCGTTTGACGACGCGCGAGGCCACAATCCCCACCACGCCGATATGCCAGGAGGCCTGACCTTCCACGATCACGAGGTCCCTCTGGCGGTCGAGCCGGGCGCTGACGGCGGCCATCACTTCCCCGGCGATGGCGCGCTCGATGGCCTGGCGCTGGCGGTTGCGCGCGTCCAGGCTCCAGGCCAGCGGCAAGGCAGAGGCGGCGTCGCGCGCCAGCAAAAGGCGCAAGGAGTCTTCGGCGTCTTCCAGGCGGCCGGCGGCGTTGAGGCGCGGGCCGAGTTGAAACGCCACCTCGTAGCTGCCGATGGGCGAAGGACACTGCGCCACGGCTTTGAGCGCGATCAAACCGGGACGCCGGGTTGTGCTAAGACGTTCCAAGCCGGCGCTGGCGAGAATCCGGTTCTCACCCGTCAAGGGCACCAGGTCGGCAATGGTGCCCAGCGCCACCAAATCCAGGAGCGGGCGCACATCCAGATTCGCGGCGGCCGGCTCGCCGGCTTCGCGCAGGCGCTTGAGCAGCGCATGGGCCAGTTTAAAGGCCAGCCCGGCGGAACAGAACTCCGCATCGGGCCTGGGCGGACTGGCCAGGCGGGGATTCACCAGCGCCAGGGCCGGAGGCGGCGGCGTGGAAACCTGGTGATGATCCAGCACGATGACATCGGCGCCCTTGTGGCCCAGCCAGGCGATGGTGTCCGCGGCAGTGGAGCCGCAGTCCACCGCCAGGAGCAATTGGACCGGGTATTTTTGCAGGCAATGTTCCGCGGCCTCCTGCGTCAAGCCGTACCCTTCGTCGAGCCGCCGGGGCAAATAATGGCTCGCCTTCCAACCCAGCGCCCCCAGGGTCTCCAGGAGCAGGGCGACGGAAGTGACGCCATCAACATCATAGTCGCCAAAGATGACCAGACAATCCCCGCGCCCGCGGGCCAGCAGCAGACGATCCACCGCCGCGGCCATGTTTGGGAGCAGCAGCGGGTCCGACAAATCCTTGAGCCGCGGGCGCAGGAAGCGGGCGGCCCCTTCCGGCTCGGTGAGGCCCCGGTTGGCCAGGCATTGGGCCAGCAGGGGAGAGACGCCCAGGGCGGAGGCCAGTGTCGCGGCGCAGCCGTTGAGCGCAGGTTCGGGCAAGGACCAGCGGAATCTCATTGGGATGACTCCTTGCCTTGCCCGCTCAAGGCGGCCAGTGAAAGCAGAATCGAAACCCCGATCACTCCGGCCACCACCGCGAGCGTGACCGCGGTGGAAACCGGCTGCCAATGGGACAGGAGCATTTTGGACCCGATAAACACGAGCACCAGGGCGACACCGGTTTTCAAGTAACGGAAACACCCCATCGCCCCCGCCAGCACGAAATAAAGCGAGCGCAGCCCGAGCACGGCGCAGATGTTGGAGGTGAAGAGCAGGAAGGGGTCTTGGGTGACGGCGAAAATCGCCGGGATGGAATCGGTGGCGAAAGCCAGGTCGGTCGCCTCGATGGTCAACAACGCCAGCGCCAGCGGGGTGAGGGCGCGGCGGCCTGCGACGAGGCCGAAGAATTTCCGCCCGTCGAAATCGCGGGTCACCGGAAAGAATTTTCGAGCCAGGCGGACGAGGCGGTTTTTTTCCGGTTGCACCGGCGCCTGCCGGGAAAAGCCCCATTTGCAGCCGGCCCAGAGCAGAAACGCGCCCAGGAAGTAGAGGAGCCAGTTCCATTCTCGCAGCAAGGCCATCCCCGCCCCGATCATCAGGCCGCGCATGACCAGCGCGCCAATGATCCCCCAGAACAAAACACGGTGTTGCAGCGGCGGGGGCACGCCGAACCAGGAAAAAATGAGGGCCATGGCGAACAAGTTGTCCAGCGACAAGGAATACTCCACCACGTAGCCGGCCAGGAATTGCAGGCTTTGTTCTGGTCCGCGCCACACCGCCAGGGCCGCGGCCAAACTCAAGGCCAGGAGGAGCCAAAGCACGCTCCAGCGCAACGATTCCCGGAAAGTGCCCGACGCGGACTTGCGGCGAAACGCACCCAGGTCCAGGGCCAGACAAACCAGCACGATGAGGACAAACCCAGCCCAATGCCAGGGGGAGAAGTGGTTTGCGGCAGCCATCGGCCCATGTTCATACTGTCGCGCCAGTGGAGTTCAAAGTTTAATCTTGGGTTTTTCCATCTGAACCCATGCAGTTTGTTTTCTTAACTCGAATGAAACCAAGAGAAAGCCGCCAACTGGCTGGAAAAATCACACTGCTTTTCAGCCTGGCGGCCGCCTGCGCGATCCCTTGCACGCAAAAAAAACGGGGCCACTTGAAAAGCGGCGCCTCTGATGTATGGTTCTTCCATGAAATCGGAAACTTATCCATTGGCGATGCCTGCGGACTTGCTCGGGCAGATGCGCAACGCGGCAAAGCGGACCAATCTTTCCATTGCGGACACGATGCGCCAGAGCATGAGGCTCGGGCTGCCGAAGTTGCTCGAAGAGTTGTCAGGCAATGATCTCAAGCCATTCACAAAGGGGGAATGCCGACTGGCCTATCGCACGCCCAATGCTGAGTTTGATGCTTTGGAGCATCATTGCGCTTCCCTGCCAAAGAGGCGGCCCGCGGAATGAAGGCCTGGGAAATCTGGAGTTACCAGCCTTCCGGATGGCCGGAGGAACACCCAGCGGTGATTGTTTCCGCGCCGGGCCGGGTCGAAAACAAGCCCGAGCTCAACATCCTCATGTGCTCGAGCAAGCCAGCGACACGGGAGGCCATGCCAAACGAGGTCATCCTGGACGCGAGCGACGGCCTGACTTGGCCAACCTTGTGCAAATGCGATCTTCTTCATTTGGTGACGAAGACCGAGCTGAAAGGCCGGCGCGGACGCGTCACAGAAGAACGCCGGCGCCAGATCATCGCCACGATCCATCGTGCCAACGGTTGGATTTGAAACTTCTGTGAAATCAGAAACTTGACACCATGGAAAAGCCAAAATTCTCTTACGTGACCTACATTCGCACGACGCCGGAGAAACTTTGGCGCGCGCTGACCGAACCGGAATTCACCCGCCGCTATTGGTTCGCCACATGGCAGGAATCCGAATGGAAGCCCGGGGCGTCCTGGCGAATCATGGTCCCCGACGGGCGGGTCGCGGACAGCGGCGAAATCCTCGAAATCGAACCGGAGCGGCGGCTCGTCCTGACATGGCGCCATGAATTAGAACCCGAATTGCGGGCGGAAGGTTATTCGCGCCTGACCTACAAGCTCGAAAAACAGGGCGAGTCGGTCAAGTTCACCGTCATCCACGAAGTTGACAAACCCGGATCGAAGTTCCTCGAAGCCTTTTCGGACGGATGGCCGCCCATCCTCGCCAGCCTCAAGAGTCTCTTGGAAACAGGCGAATCGCTCGAAGCAACCAGACACTGGCCGGAGGGGATGTGAAGGGGCCGAAGGGGGCCGATGCTGGGTAACTTCTCATAAAACCACGCTCCCCGCCGCAGGCGGTTGCGGTTTGGGGGCGAATGCCTTTACATTGCTGGCATGCAGTCGCAAACGCTCAGCAAAGCCATTGAGACGTGCGCCGATCCGCAGAGGGCGGGAGCGTGGCTGGCCCGGTTGCGGGAAAGCGGGGCGGCGGCGGTTCTCAAGAGGCCTTCGGCTGAACAAGCGCGCATCCTGGCCTGGCTGCTGGCCGGCTCGCAACAGGCGGGGGAATGGCTGGAGGCGCATCCGGCCTGGCTGCCGCCCCTGCTGGAACCCGGCGCGCTGGAACATCCCCGCCGCGATCAAGGCTTCCGCCGGGAAATCGAGGCATGGCTCAAGCCCGCGCTCGAGCGGGAGGAGATCGAAGGGGCCTTGGCCAAATTGCGGGATTTCAAGCAGCGGGAAATGCTGCGCATCGCAGCGCGCGACCTGGCGCGCCTGGGCGGGACGGAGGAAATCATGCGCGAGATTTCCGACGTGGCCGATGCCTGTCTGGAAGCCGTCTTGCGGCTTTGTCTGCAACCGCTGGCGCGGCGTCTGGGCCAGCCCTTTCATGCCGCGTCCGATGGCCGCTGGCAGGCCACCGGGTTTTGCGTGCTGGGCCTGGGGAAACTGGGGGGGCAGGAACTGAATTACAGTTCGGACGTGGATGTTATTTTTCTTTACAGCGAGGAGGGCCATGTGTTCAAAACACGCCCGCGCCCCCGCGAACAAACGGGCAAAAGCATGGCCAGCCATCAGTTTTTCAAGCGGCTGGCGGAAAGCATGATCGCCGAGGTGACGCGCCTGACGCCGCAGGGCGCGCTCTACCGGATGGACCTGCGCCTGCGGCCTGAAGGGGCGGACGGCCCGCTGGTGCGCTCGCTCGGCAGCTTCGAGACTTATTACGCGCAATGGGGCCAGACGTGGGAGCGCATGATGCTCATCAAAGCGCGCCCGGTGGCCGGCGATGCGCAGTTGGGCGCGGAGTTTCTGGAAATGATCCAGCCGTTTCGTTATCCCCGTTCGCTGGGGGAGGGACTGTTCCGCGATGTCAAGGAGACGAAATGCCGCCTGGAGAGCCAAGTCGTCAAAGCCGGCGAACTGGAGCGGAACGTCAAATTGGGGCGGGGCGGCATCCGCGAAGTGGAATTCATCGTCCAAACCTTGCAACTGCTCCACGGCGGACGGGTGCCCTTTCTCCAGGGAGCCGCCACAATGCCCGCGCTGGAAAAACTGGCGGCCTATCACTTTCTGCCGGCCGACGAGGCCAAGGAATTGGCCGGGGCCTATCTCTTTTTGCGCGATGTGGAGCACCGCCTGCAAATGGAGGCCGGCCAGCAAACCCATACCATTCCCACCGCCCGCCAGGGGCGGGAACGCCTGGCCCGTCTGATGGGATTTGCCTCGCTGCCGGCCTTTGAGTCGGCCCGCCAGGCGCATTGCCGGCAAATCCGGAGGCTTTACGAAAAAATCGTCAGCGGCGGGGAACCGGCCCCAGCCTCCGCGCTGCCCGGGGATTTCGGAGAGGAAGCGCCGTGGAAGGAATGGCTGGCGCGGCACCATTTCCGCGAGGTGGCCCGGGCGTTGCGCATGGTGGAGATGTTCGTCAACGGGCCGGGGTATGTCCACGTCTCCGCCCGCACTGCCGAACTGGCGCGCGATCTGCTGCCGAAGTTTTTCGCGCTCTGTCCGCCGCAGCCCGGCCCCGGCGGGGGCGCCGCCAGGACGCGCCTTTCGGATCCGGACCGGGTGCTGGTGCGGCTGCAGAGCTTTATCGAGGCCTATGGGGCGCGGGCCACGCTCTACGAACAGTGGAGCCGCAAGCCCGCCCTCTTTGAGCTGCTGCTGCTGCTGTTTGATCGTTCGGAATTCCTGGCGGAAAGAGCGATCCGCAACCCCGATCTAGTGGATGAGTTGGAGGCCGGCGGGCGCTTGCGCCGGCAGAAAAGCGCCGGGGAAATCCTGCGCGATCTGCGCTTCGGCCTGGGGGACAAGGACCAATCCGGCTGGTTGCGCCGCTATCACCAGGCCGAATTGATGCGCATCGGGCTGCGGGACATTTTGGGCCTGGTGGATTTCGAGCAAAATTTGGGGGAACTTTCCGCGCTGGCCGAGGCCTGCCTGCAATACGCCCTGGAAGTAGTTTGCCGCGAGCACT